>NZ_JAWPOT010000198.1:0-779 GCF_033344415.1 Vibrio sp. 1727 | reverse complement strand
CAATTTTATCGAGGATAAATTGTTTGATTTGCATGTAGAGTGGCGCAGACATAATGATACCTTTTAAATTGACTATACAAATACTGCTCAATTTAAGTACAAATTGCAAATAGTTATCGACAAATACGACATTTAGATACAAATAAAGGGCATTTGCTTGCTGAATGATTTGGCTGATTTGATATTTTTTGAATCGATAATGGAATCAAGCCGTATTCTTGCGGTCTATTGCTTGCAGCTTATAAGGCAATTGTGTAAACAAAGCACAACTAATAAAAACAGTCGCAAAAAAGGAAAGGCATGTTTAAGAAATTAAAAGCATCGTTGGGTATTGGATCTGCAAAAGTGGATACTATTTTGGATGAAATGAGCGTGTTTCAAGGTGCGACGCTGAAGGGACATGTTCATATCAAAGGTGGGGATGTTGAACAGCAGATCGACGCTATCACCATTAAATTGAACACAGAAATGAAAGTTGAAGTGGACGATAGCGTAAGTTATCAAACCTTCACTATCGACCAGCTCAAGGCGGTTGACCCGTTTGTGATTCAACCGAATGAAGAAAAACAAGTGCCTTTCGAGCTAAAACTGCATGATGAAACACCTATCACTGCGGTTAGCGCATTGAAGAACCAGTGCAATGTTTGGGTAGAAACCACTCTGGATATTGATTTTGCCATCGACCCACGAGATCGCGATTACATTGAAGTGAAACCACTACCAGTGGCATCTCGCGTTATTCGAGCGATTGAACAAGCTGGTTTTACTATGGTGAAAGC
>NZ_JAWPOT010000197.1:0-779 GCF_033344415.1 Vibrio sp. 1727 | reverse complement strand
GAGATTAGTGGGGTGGGAATCTCTTCGTAAGCCGCATCTATAAACAGTTGCCTGCGCGAATGTTACTTTTTCTCAGAGATTCCCATATCAAAAGCCCCTCGATCGAGGAGGAATGGGACTTTCGATAATTTTATGCTTAACTTTCAAATGAAAGTTTGTTGCCAAATGCGGATTTCCAGTCTTTATCAAATTGATCGACAGCCGGCTGAACTGATGGATGAGAAAACATCTGCGCGGCCACATCGACAGGCAAGGTGATCGCTTCAATGCCTAACTTCATCACTTCCATCGCTTGTTGGGTATTCTTAAAACTCGCTGCCAAAATTTTTGCAGGCAGTTGGTTTTGATCCAGTAGCAATTGCAGGTCTGCGACCACTTCTACACCGTTTCCGTTCATCGCATCAATACGGTTCACATAAGGCGCAAGATAGTCAGCGCCACACAATGCCGCAAGGAAACCTTGCTGAGCAGAGTAAATAGCAGTGGCGAGTACTTGAATTCCCTCTTTTTTCATTAACTTAATTGCCGATAAGCCTGTTTCGGTTGCTGGCACTTTGACGACCATATCATAAGGTAATTCATGGATTTGGCGCGCTTCTTCCACCATGCCTTCTACAGTTGTGCTCACCACTTGAGCATGGAAACGGGGTGTGCCCCCTAGCGCTTCTTGCATGCCAGCTAAGGTTTGGTTCAAGCCTTGTTTTGACTTCGCCAAAATACTTGGATTTGTGGTTACCCCTTTCAGAGGTAGGCATTGGTTAAAGCGTTTTACTTCTGCC
>NZ_JAWPOT010000196.1:0-779 GCF_033344415.1 Vibrio sp. 1727 | reverse complement strand
GACTCATTGGCGGTCTAGCATTTAGCCTTGGTTTGATTTTGGTGGTGGTTACTGGTGGCGAGCTATTTACCAGTTCGGTTCTGACTCTAGTTGCGCGTGCGAGTGGCAAAATTTCATGGAAAACGCTGGTTAAAAACTGGTTTGTGGTTTATTTCGGCAATATGGTTGGCGCTATTTTGCTGGTGGCGTGTATGTTGGTGACAAAGCAATACATGTTCGATCACGGCCAAGTTGGTTTGAATGCCATGGCCATTTCACAACATAAATTGCACCATGGTTTTTTTGCGGCGGTTGCACTTGGCATCATGTGTAACGTGTTAGTTTGTATTGCGGTTTGGATGACATTCAGTGGCCGTACATTAACAGACAAAATCGCGGTAATGATTTTGCCAGTAGCGATGTTCGTCTCCGCTGGTTTTGAGCACTGTATTGCGAACATGTTCCAAGTTCCAATGGCTATTGGTATCAAATACTTTGCGCCAGAAGCCTTCTGGCAAATGACAGGTGCTGATATCGCAAATTATGCGGACTTGAACATGATGGGCTTTATCGTTAACAACCTTATCCCAGTCACGATCGGTAACATCATCGGCGGTGGTGTATTCGTCGGTATGTGGTACTGGATGATCTATCTACGTGATGAAGACAAGCATCTGCGATAGAGCCCAAAGAAAGAGAAAGGCGAGCTAGGTAGCTCGCCTTTTTTGTGCATTGTAGTTGGGTAAAGTGCTTTCTAAATCAGCTCTTCATTGATTCCAAATTCGTTTGGCAACCAGTGA
>NZ_JAWPOT010000195.1:0-780 GCF_033344415.1 Vibrio sp. 1727 | reverse complement strand
GAGGCGTTTAAAGCTTCTGCGACAAAAACGACGGCGCAGCCAGTTACGGCAAAAGAGCCGAAATCAAGCACGACAACAAAACCGGTAGCGAAAGCAAAACCAACACCGAGCGTAAAAGGCAATGGAGAGGTGGAAGTGCGCTTGCGAGCGTCTCTACATGGCAAAACGTATGTCGTGCCTTACCTGTTAGATAATCAGTTTTATATGGAATATGGTAAGCCGTGGAATCGACTCAACTACGAAAGCTCGCAACAGATTTGTCAGCAGTTGGGCATGTCGCTCGCCACGGCGACTGAATTTAAAGCGTTGCGAGATTCTGGTGTGATGGAGAAGAACAAATGGCCGCTGCAATTGCCGTATTGGGGTAAAGATAAGAAAGGCTTGTTTGCCGATCGAGAACCAAATCAGTTAACCGGCTCGTCGTTGTTGAATGTGATGTGTGTGAAGTAGCGGTTGTTCATCCTTAATGCCTCCATACATTTTAGGACGAAACATGCTTGTCAAAACGAAGAAAGCCCCGCGATGCGGGGCTTTTTTGCGGTCTCAAATATTGTTGCTACTTGAGAGGTGTTTCTTTGTGACAGTTTGAGCAAATGTACACTTCTTTGATACCGACAAATCGTTCCCAGAAGGTTCGACGTCTTCTACGTAAATGCACACTGTCGCAACAAGGGTTGACGATGGTTGCTTTAGTCATCGTCACCTGGTTCCAAAATTGGTAGTGAAGCCGCGATGCTTGTCATTACTTCTTTGTTGTGAGAGTACAGGCCATATTCCGGC
>NZ_JAWPOT010000194.1:0-781 GCF_033344415.1 Vibrio sp. 1727 | reverse complement strand
TGCGTGGTTTACCTCTGAGTAGTAAGAACTTCAAGAAACGACAGGTTGAAGTCGTTAGGATTTTGTCCTTCTCCACGCCATGTTTTTCCAGCAATTCGATGGCGAGATCCAGTTTTGAAATCTCTTCGCAAAAGTGCGCATCAGAGCCGGTACTGAAATACACGCCAATCTCTTTTCCTAAGGCAACAATATAATCACAGCGCGCATCACTGCCCTTTCGGCTCTTGCCTGTGAGAGACGTATTGTTCACCTCAATCGCCACATTGTGGGATTTAGCGCAACGCAACACTTGCTCCATATCAAATGGGTAATTGGGATTACCTAAGTGCCCTAACACGTCCACTCTGCCACTTTTAATGACGTTAATTAGCGCGGCAGTGTGCTCCGCTTCGGTTGCGGGTCTAAAAACGGGCTCATGAAAGCTAGCAATTATCCAATCAAGATGTTGATCAGAGGAAGGCGGAAGATCGATCTCGCCTTTGACGTTTAAAGTGTTGGCTTCAACGCCACGGAGAATACCGACCTCATGCAAAAAGCGGGGCAAAATTCTTTGATTATTGAAGTGCCAGTAGTGAGGGGCTCCTGGCATTTCGGGAGCATGATCGGTGGTACAAAGAAGTTTTAGCCCCTTATTCTTGGCTGCCAATGCGTTCTCTAAAATGGTGCTGTAGGCATGTCCACTGGCAATAGTATGGGTGTGGCTATCAACGACGATATCCATGGTGACCTCCTAAATTGTGGACAAATTATCGAATTTCGAACGAACCGTTTTGATTGAGAA
>NZ_JAWPOT010000193.1:0-781 GCF_033344415.1 Vibrio sp. 1727 | reverse complement strand
GAAAGAGATTCAATTTCGCCGGGGACGGCCAGCGGGTTGAAGTTTCGATCATTGGGTGATGTTCCATTTTGTGATCACTAGATTGATTTTTACGTCTGATGTCGTCAGCTTTAGTTTATTCGGTAATGGAAGCGTCTGTTCGTGCCATTCTACGTCGCCATAACGTTCGTAAGCGATTTTCCAGTCGTTGAGACCTATCTGTTTGTCTAAGGTTTGCAGTGTGTTGGCCGGAGAAAGCTGGAATGTATCTGCATCGGTAGGTAAACCGAGTAACCAATCGGGCATGTGGTCAACAGGCATCATCAAGCCTGTGAGGCGATAAATCAGTTGATTAGCGTTGCGTGCTGAAAGGACTTGGTCATCATACGTTTCAACCGTTGCCCCTTGTGGGGTAATCGTCAGTTTTAATGCGGTTTGTCCCAAGACAGTGGTTAATCGAAGTTGGCTTAAAGCGGTGGAGTGCTTCCAAAAAAAGTTCAGACTTTGTCTTTGGTCGGGGCCGATGTAGCCTAATTTCCCGGTCGCTTGAAAATCATGGATGGTTTCAAGACGTTGTTCATGAGCTTGCCATTCGACGCTGGTGACGCTTTCAGGAACGGAACTACACCCAGCGAGAATAAGGCTCGACAAGAAAAAGATGAGAAAGGAACGTAAGGTCATGTTTGATGGCTTATTAATCAGTTTCATCGGGAATCGCTCACAACTATAGCATTGAAAAGACGGACTTAGGAAAACAAATCCGGCTTACCCTTTCAATAAATGCGTGCTTACAGTAAAATTC
>NZ_JAWPOT010000192.1:0-781 GCF_033344415.1 Vibrio sp. 1727 | reverse complement strand
TGACCAACCGTAGCGATGGCATCGTCGGTATTGATGTTGGTGCCTGGTTTTCCACTGATTAATTCGGTAGCAGACATGCTAAAAGGTCACATTAACATGGGTATTGCTCGGTTTGTAATGGCCAGTTTGCTGACGTTAGCAACGTGTTTGGGCATTGTGGCGGCAATGAGTGTAACTGGTATTTGGGGGTGGGCAATTTAATGAATATTTTTGATTTAACGCTCGGTTTGCTCAATGACATGTTTTTTGCAGCCATCCCTGCAGTCGGCTTTGCGTTGGTGTTTAATGTGCCACAGCGAGCTTTGATCTATTGCGCGGTAGGTGGTGCGATTGGTCACGGAAGCCGTTACTTGATGATGCAGTTTGGAGTACCGATTGAGTGGGCGACCTTCTTCGCTGCCACCTTGGTTGGCATGATAGGGGTTCATTGGTCTCACCGCTTTTTGGCTCATCCAAAAGTGTTTACTGTCGCTGCATTGATACCTATGGTGCCGGGCGTTTTTGCTTACAAAGCGATGATTGCGATGGTGGAGATTAACCATTTGGGTTACTCGCCAGAGTTAATTGCGACCTGCATGGAGAACTTTCTTAAAGCCATGTTTATTATTGCTGGTCTAGCAGTTGGCCTCGCAGTTCCTGGGCTGTTATTCTACCGCCGCAGACCGATAGTATAAGGATCCGACATGATCATTAGTATGATTGCCGCGATGGCAGACAACCGCGTTATTGGCAAAGATAATCAAATGCCTTGGCATCTTCCTGCGGATTTTTCTTGGTTTAA
>NZ_JAWPOT010000191.1:0-782 GCF_033344415.1 Vibrio sp. 1727 | reverse complement strand
CTTCTCATTTATGCGTTCCATGCATCCGGCATTAGTAGGTAGCCTTTGCCGCGTACCGTAATGATTTTTTGAGGTGAGCAAGACGCGTCACCCAATTTCTTTCTAAGTGTTACGATGCGGTTGTCAATGGTTCTATCTGTACCGTCGTACTCAATCCCGCGTAACGTTTTGGTGAGCCATTCACGCGACAAGGTTTTCTCGGCATGAGTGGCGAGTACCCACAGCAAGTCAAACTCACCGTCGGTTAATGCGACAGGCTGTTGGTTCATAGTGCAGGATTTACGTAGTCGGTTTAAACACAACACGCCAATTTGTAAGCCGTTTTCTGGCGCTGGAGCGGCGCTTTCTTTCCTGCGCAATAACATACGGATACGAGCAAGTAACACGCGCGGTTTAATAGGTTTCGTGACAAAGTCATCGGCGCCAATTTCAAGCGCAGCGACGTGATCAAAATCGTCATCGCTTGCGGTAAGCATCAGAACTTTGCCTTTGTAACATTCACGGATTTGACGACAAACGCTCAAACCGTCTTGGCCCGGCAGCATCAAATCTAACACAACCAAATCGGGTTGAGTGTCTAAAATGGCGTTCGGCGCGTCGGTGCCGTTATCAATACAGCGGACGTCGAAGCCTTGTTCTACAAAGTACTCACCGAGCATATCTTGTAGTTTTGGATCGTCTTCGACAATGATAAGGGATGGCTTGATTTCTTGTTCGTTCATGTAAGGGATGTGTGCTGTATTAGATATCACTGAAAGTTAAACAAATTTGCGAGGTATTTC
>NZ_JAWPOT010000190.1:0-784 GCF_033344415.1 Vibrio sp. 1727 | reverse complement strand
AGTCACAGCAAGTTTTCAGTGCTTGTTCGTAATTTCTGACGGTACCCACCGACTCAATAGCGTTTCCCTTACCTTGCATTTCTTTCATCACAGAGGCGGCCTGAGATTCAGATTTGGCAAAATGTCCTCTAGCCATTGCGAGTTACCCCAATGGATCTTAAATAGCGGTGTATGGTACTTCGGCTAGCGCTCTGGCCATGACGGCGGTGGAGGTGGGTAGCGATCAATTCTAGGGATAGCCCCTGTGTGTACATAGAGACGATTTCCGCGCGGAACGGCTCTAATTTTGAGGTGCGTTTTTTGTAGTTGCGGCCTTTTCGGAGCTGTCGCTCCATTTTTGCAGCTTCGCCAGCTGCGATAGGATCAAACGGCATGACGTGCTCCCGTGATTTTGTAAGAACTAGCCAAATTCTCAGTCGAATTCAGACGGCATTGCCGTTCGCCAATTTTGCTTTTTTTCGTATAGCAAGGCCGACTGTTCACACCTTTTCACGTTCACTTTCCGCCAGTGAAGTGCGTACTGATTTTTGTGTTTCGCTGCTTTGAGAAGCACCGTTGGTATCAGTAATTAAAACCAACGTGTACGGTGTTAACTAGGCCGTACTCCCCTGAGGCAAAATCATTTTTTAGTTCTCTGACTAAGCGCGGATTTGATTTTCGCAGACCAAACCAAGGAGGTTGTAGAGGTCAGGTTCCTGCATAAGCAGCAGTGGGCTATGGAAATTCCATTGTGACATTTTCACGTTTTATCTGCAATATTGTTTTGTTGCAGGCTTTTTGTTGC
>NZ_JAWPOT010000189.1:0-784 GCF_033344415.1 Vibrio sp. 1727 | reverse complement strand
GATATGCAATGGGAGTCGACCTACGATAAGCAACGCCTTGTCGAGTTAGGTAATCGTTTATGTCAGTACCCGGAAAGCCACAAGCTGCAAAGCCGAGTAAACAAGCTGTACAACGATCGCTTAGCAATGATGACAGGTGAGAAGGCTATTGACTGGGGTATGGCTGAAACATTGGCTTACGCGACATTGGTAGACGATGGTAAGCGTATCCGTATTTCTGGTCAGGACTCAGGTCGTGGTACTTTCTTCCATCGTCACTCAGTTCTTCACAACCAATCAGATGCAAGCACTTACATCCCGCTAGCGAATATCCATGACAAGCAGGGGCCTTTCCAAGTTTTTGACTCTGTGTTGTCGGAAGAAGCTGTTCTTGCATTTGAGTACGGTTATGCAACAGCTGAACCTGGTGGTTTGACCATTTGGGAAGCGCAGTTTGGTGACTTCGCTAACGGCGCACAAGTGGTTATTGACCAATTCATTTCGTCTGGTGAGCAAAAGTGGGGACGTTTGTGCGGCCTGACGATGCTTCTGCCTCATGGTTACGAAGGCCAAGGTCCGGAGCACTCATCTGCTCGTCTAGAGCGTTACCTTCAATTGTGTGCTGAGCAAAACATGCAGGTCGTTGTACCATCAACGCCAGCTCAGGTGTACCACATGATTCGTCGTCAAGTAGTACGCCCAATGCGTCGACCATTGATTGTAATGTCTCCTAAATCATTGCTTCGTCATCCTCTTTGTACTTCGACTCTAGAAGACCTTGCAGAAGGTACGTTCCAAGCAGCGA
>NZ_JAWPOT010000018.1:0-130921 GCF_033344415.1 Vibrio sp. 1727 | reverse complement strand
GTTCATCTGGTGATACAGATGGTTCACTCGTTAAGCGGTGAACAGCGCTTCATACGACTTCACGTCGCACACCCCAAGCCGATTTGCCATCCACACTCATCGCAGCCAGTAACTGTTCTTCTGCGTTGCTAAGACGAGTATCCGCCAACTTTCTAGAATTCAAGATAGAAAAAGCTTGCCCACTGATATCAGGATTCTCATGGTCTAACACGCGCAAGATAAACTCTTCGTCGGCATGAGTTAGTGTCAAATCAAAGGGACTGAACGCTTGGGAAAGCTCCGAAAAGATGCGGGTCATTTTACCAAGTAACGATTTCGCTTCGGCGTTTGTTGCATCAACAGAAGCATAACAACTCGCAAAATTTGCAACTGTACCCGCTAAACGACTCGCGGCTTCATTGGTCAAAATCGCATTTTGCATGATCTCTACGTTGCCACAATCTGCTGATTGTTTATTCAAAAGATCAATACATTGTTCCACAAGAGCAATATCGTCTTGAATTCGTGGGTCAGAAAGGTCGTTATAAACGATGGACAAATCCCAACTCGGCGTTGTCATTTCTATATTTCCTTTTTATGTAACTGAGTCAATTTTCGCTTCCTGCACCTAGCAGATGGGCTTCCACTGACATCTTCCGTGACTATGCCCGTAAGCAATATCGTTCTGGGCATTTTAATATTTATAAATTAACGAGTTAAAAGAGGTACGCCAATCGAACGCACCGAGGCGTAAATTTGCTCATCTATGGTAACTGTTACATGCGTGACAGAAGCGTTTCCTATCGACAACGTCGAATACCACTTTGGGTTACGCCAATCTAACTCCAATACATGAGCAAGAATCATACGAATGACGCCACCATGCGTGACGATAAGTAGATTGTCATTGATATCGTTGATGATTTGAGACCAAACGCGACATATGCGCTCAGAAAATGTGCTTAAGCTCTCAGCATTCGGCAACGTATGTTGTGCTGGCGATTGCCAAAAAGCATCTAGCTTTTTCCACTGCTCAGTGAGCATATCAAAAGGCATACCATCAAAATCACCAAATGCCATCTCTTGTAAAGACTCATCCGTCATTACTGGTAATAATTGCTGTTCAGCAATGATGTTTGCCAGTTCTTGACAGCGTGAAAGCGGAGAAGAAATTATTCCACCCACACCTCGTCCACTCTCGGCCCAAGCCCGAGCAATACTCTCTTGATCAGCAGGCGTAACTTTTACATCTGTTTGGCCATGGAGTCCTGGTAGAGCGTCTACTTTTCCATGACGCACAAGATAGATATTGAGTGTTTTCATTTTGTTCCATCCTACTCTTTAAGAACCAACGGCAAACCAGCAGCAACAAAGGTAACGCGATGGCAAACACTGGCTAGTTTTTGATTCATCCGTCCTGCATTATCCACAAAATAACGACTAACCGCCCCCAAAGGTACAATGCCCATTCCAACCTCGTTAGAGACGAATATTAACGTCGCATCTGAGCCACGTACCACCTGTATAAGCTTTTCAATTTCTGCTTCTAGCTTCTCATTGGAACATTCATCACCTAACTCAAATATCCAATTGTTGAGCCACAAGGTTAAACAGTCGACCAATACAACATCGGTGGTAGCGAAATTTGTCAGTAACTCAGATAAATGAAGGGGGCATTCATGCTCTTGCCACTCGCCCCCGCGTTGCTTTTGATGATGCGCTATTCGCTCTCGCATTTCTTGGTCAAATGGCAGCGCGGTTGCAACATAGTGTAATGATCGATGAGAAGCGACCGATAATTGCTTAGCTGTTTTTTCTGCCAAATGCGACTTCCCAGAGCGCGCGCCACCGAGTATCAATTGCTTCATGAGGAGTGATACAATCCAATCATAGTGAGATAAATAAGCAGTTCCGACAACTGTTGCGCTGCCCCAAGGCAATCCCCCGTAAAGCCGCCAATTCTCTTGGTTAACCAACGTTTGAGCATCAAACGAAATACCACGAGAACAAGCGATATAAAGATCGCATCCGCGATACCAAGCACAAGCAATGTTACGCCACCAGTAAACAACAAAATGGAGACTTCTAGAGAAGACTGGCGACTTGCTAGCGGTTTACTTTTCGACGTATCACTGTCACTGACATAAGGCATGTCATAAATAAGCGTCGCTGCTAGTGCTCGGCTTGCGGTGTAAGCGACGACAATGACCAACCAAAAGTGCGGCAAGTTAGCCAATTCACTCCAAAAAACATACTTAGCCAATAACGCCATAATGAGAGTGGCGGCACCATAAGTGCCAATACGACTGTCTTTCATAATAGAGAGGCGTCGCTCTACGGTCATGCCACCGCCAATGCCATCCGCCATATCGGTCAAGCCGTCTTCGTGAAAAGCCCCAGTTAACAATAAGCTAAACACCATCGTTAATACTATGGCAACCGACTCTGGGAAAAGAATTGAGGTGAGCGAGAATACCAAAGCGCAAAGCGCTCCAAGCACGAGACCAACTAACGCGAAGTAACGGCCTGCCTGATTCATGCGTTCTTCACTGTAAGGCAACGCTTGGGGCACGGGTAAGCGGCTAAAAAAACTGGTAGCTAATAGAAATAACTCCCACTGGTATCTTAACGATGACGGCGTGACTTTCTCAGAATTATCAGGGACTGACACTAAACTGTAACTCCTGCACTCTCGAAGCTCGCCATTTTGTTGTAAAACTGGGCGGCAGCTTTTAACAACGGTAAGGCAAGAGCGGCTCCTGTTCCCTCCCCTAGCCGTAAACCAAGGTCGAGCAGAGGTTCTGCTTTAAGATGTTCCAATACAAATTTATGTCCATTTTCTTCAGAGCGATGGGCAAACAACATGTATTCACGCGTTTCTTCGTCTAACAACGTCGCAATATAAGCCGCTACCGATACGATAAACCCATCCACTAAAACTGGAGTTTTAAGCCGCTTGGCTTCTAAAAAAGCGCCCACCATTTGTACGATTTCAAAGCCCCCAACCTGTGCGAGAATCGCTTTGGTATCAAGACCTCGACATCGGTTTACCCCCTGTGCTACCAGTTTATATTTGCGGCTCAACTGCTGTTGATTGATTCCGGTGCCAACGCCAACACAATAATCAATATCTAATGAGCTCAGCGCCGATAACAGTGCTGAGGCCGAACTGGTATTACCGATGCCCATCTCGCCGAACATCAAGAGGTTTGAACCATGCAAAATGGTATGCTCAGCAATCTTCGCACCATATTCTAAACCTAACGCCACTTGTTCTGGGGACATCGCTGATTGTTTAGAAAAATTAGCCGTACCGTTACCCAACCGTTGTTCAACCAAGTTGGGATGGGATTTAAATTCTGGAACAAGCACATCAATAGGAGCCAACATGCCGCAATCTATTACTTTGAGTTGAATGCCATTGATGTCGCAAAAACAGTTGATGGTTGCGCCGCCAGCGAGAAAGTTAACCACCATTTGCTGAGTGACTTCGCTTGGCGCAATGCTCACACCCTCCTCTGCAACGCCGTGATCTCCAGCAAATACCAGCATGCTTGGTTTGCAGATAGCGATGGAATCAACTGGCTGAGGTTTATTCTGACTTTGAATAAGAGCTAACTGCAGTGCCACCTTTTCCAATAAGCCTAAAGAACCGACGGGTTTGGTTTTGTTATCTATGCGTGCTTGTATCTCCGCAGCAAAAGAGTCATCCATTTTTTACGTTCCTTTGATGTTGTCTGGGTGAGAGGTGTTCTGTTGTTCAAGAGGTCTTGTTCAGCGACAGTTTTTGCGCGCCCCACTATTGTATACACTTGCATCCAATTGGGGCAGCGCTAATCAAGTTTATCTCAGGATAGTCTGCCGAGTTCGCAGAGCGTCTCACCTTTCTTGCACGAGATTATAAGTAACTCGTTGAAATCCGCTACAATAGCTTAGACTATGTTCCCATATAGGAGAAAAGATATGGATAACAACACCTGCGCAATCATCGCCGGTGCAACTGGCTTAGTAGGCTCAAAAGTCATTGCAAACCTCATAAATCAATCAGGTGTTGGAACATTATATTATCTTTCTCGCCGCCCACTCGATGGCGTCCTAGATGTGGACAACAAGCTTATTCCTCTCATTGATGCAGACCTTTCTATCCACCAATGGGATGAGAACCAACCAACACCAACCATCGGCTTTATCTGTTTAGGCACGACCCTTAAGCAAGCAGGCAGTAAGGATAATTTGCGTAGAGTAGATGTTGATCTGGTGTGCAAAGTCGCGCAACAAATGAAAACAATCGGAGTCAAACGCCTTGCGGTTGTTTCTAGCCTCGGTGCAAATAGTAAATCGCCATCCCATTACTTAGCTTGTAAAGGACAAATGGAACAACGAATCGAAGCTATGGATTTTGAGGAAATCGTATTTGTTCGCCCAGGCCCGCTTGTTGGTCAACGTCAAAACCCAAGAATGGACGAGAAGTTAGTACAAACTCTGTTTAAGGTAATTCGCCCACTTATGCTTGGCAAACTGTCCAACTTTTTACCTATTCGAGCAGAAGATGTCGCCAAAGCGATGATTTATCAACTTTTCAGTTATCAAGAAGACTCGGTGGTTTACTTACAAAGGAAAGAAATGCGTGACTTACTGCATCACTACGAATAACCATTTTGTACAATTAACGTGCTAATTCACACTCTCACGCGACTTAGATCTCGTTTTTATATTCATTTTAGATCTAGCTAATACCCGTTTGTCATTTTTAAAGTTATATCACGAGCGTTATCTTACGCTCCATAAATAAATCCGTATAAAACCCCGTATAAAAAACAACCGCCACTTCGGCTGGTTGATAAGGTCAAATTATGAATTTTGCAGTGATAGCCTCTCTAGCCGTCTTTGTTGGAATATTGTTCTTTCTATTTAATCAGCAACAAAAGAAACACACTCTTTCACGTCTCGTTTTGATCGGTCTTGTTACCGGTTCTCTTTTTGGTCTTGCTTTGCAACTCATTCACGGTGAAGGCAACAGCGCAATTGCTCAAACACTTGAATGGGTAGGCATTGTAGGCAGTGGCTACGTTGGTCTACTGAAAATGGTCATCATGCCACTAGTATTGGTATCGATGATCTCTGCAGTTGTTAAGTTGGAGAAAGGTGGATCTTTAGGTAAAATTTCTGGCCTGACCATCTCTGTTCTTTTAGTAACGACTGCAATTGCTGCACTTATCGGTATCTTGGTGACAACGACATTTGGCCTTTCAGCAGAAGGGTTAACTGAAGGTGCGCGTGAAACCGCTCGTATCGCCGTTTTAGAAAGCCGTGCCGGTACAGTAAGTGACCTAACTATTCCTCAAATGCTAGTTAGTTTCATTCCAACCAACCCATTTGCTGATCTAACAGGTGCTCGCTCGACATCGATTATCGCTGTTGTGATTTTCGGCGTGTTAACTGGTATCGCCGCTCGTAAAGTGATGATAGAAAAAGCAGAGTTGGAATCACCGATTCGTACTTTCGTAGAAGCTGCTCAATCTATCGTTATGCGATTAGTGAAGATGATCATGGCCCTAACGCCATACGGCATCGCAGCACTGATGGCAAAAGTGGTAGCGACATCAAGCGCAGGCGACATCCTAAACCTACTTGGCTTTATTGTGGCGTCTTATGTTGCTATCGCACTGATGTTTGTTGTTCATGGCGTATTGGTCTCTTTTGTTGGCGTTAGCCCTGCGGAATACTTTAAGAAAATCTGGCCTGTACTGACCTTCGCGTTTACATCTCGTAGCTCAGCAGCAACAATTCCACTAAACGTAGAAGCGCAAATCACCAAGCTTAACGTACCACCAGCGATTGCAAACCTATCAGCATCGTTTGGTGCCACTATCGGCCAAAACGGCTGTGCGGGTATCTATCCTGCAATGCTGGCAGTGATGGTAGCTCCAACAATGGGCATCAACCCACTTGATCTACACTTTATCCTGTCATTGATTGCGATTATCACCATCAGCTCATTTGGTATTGCAGGTGTCGGCGGCGGTGCGACGTTTGCAGCCTTGATTGTTCTTCCTGCAATGGGCTTACCTGTGACCATCGCAGCGCTGCTTATCTCTATTGAACCATTGATTGACATGGCACGTACCGCACTAAACGTTTCAGGCTCAATGACTGCGGGTACAATTGCTAGCCGAGTGCTGAAGTCACCAGAAAGTGAAGCAACATTGGAAGAAACACGAGCATAGAACTCAAATTCCTTCCAAAGCGATAAAACGTAAAATATCAAGCCGATGGTTCGCCATCGGCTTTTTTCATTTTCAAAAATTCAACTTGCATCTTTCGTTGCTAGTCAAGGCGTTGAATGGTCTAATACTGTCATCGGTTTTGTAAACGGTAAGCAGAATGCACCAAGATAATCAGCCCACTTTTTTCTTCTTTGATTATGAGACATGGGGAACCAACCCCGCGAAAGATCGCCCAAGCCAGTTCGCTGGTGTTCGTACAGATGAAAACTTTAATATCATCGGCGAGCCTTTAGTCATGTACTGCCAGCCACCTGCTGATTATCTTCCGTCTCCTGAAGCTGCACTTATTACTGGTATTACTCCGCAAAAAACGGTTCAAGAAGGCCTTTCTGAGCCAGAGTTTATCGCTAAGATTCACGCTGAACTCGCGAAACCAAATACTACCAGTTTAGGCTACAACAGCATTCGCTTTGATGACGAAGTGACCCGTTATACTTGTTATCGCAACTTTATCGATCCATACGCATGGAGTTGGCAAAACGGTAACTCACGTTGGGATTTACTCGATGTACTACGCGCGTGCCATGCCCTTCGCCCAGAAGGCGTAGAATGGCCAGAAAACGAAGATGGCTTCACTAGCTTTAAATTAGAACACTTGTCTGTGGCTAACGGCATAGAGCATAGTAACGCGCACGATGCCATGGCAGATGTGGTTGCGACTATCGAAATGGCAAAGAAAGTAAAAGCAGCGCAACCAAAATTGTTTGATTACTTTTTTTCTATGCGCCAAAAGCGCAAGCTCAATGATTTAGTCGACATCGTCAACATGACACCGTTGATGCACGTTTCAGGCATGCTAGGGCGCGAATGCCAGTACACTAGCTGGATTGTGCCTGTTGCTTGGCATCCAACCAATAATAACGCCGTTATCACCATCGATTTAGCGAAAGACCCTCAACCTATTCTTGAGCTATCCGCAGAAGAGCTGCACGAAAGACTCTACACTAAACGCGAAGATCTTGGTGAATTGCTACCAGTGCCAGTTAAACTAGTTCATTTGAACAAATGCCCTATTCTCGCCCCTGCAAAAACGTTAACGGCTGAAAATGCGGAGTCTATTGGCATTGATCGCCAGCAATGTCTCGCTAATCTCGCTTTGTTGCGCCAACATCCTGAAATTAGAGAAAAGCTGATTAGCCTCTTTTCAGTCGAGCGTAAATTCGATAAAAGTGATGACGTCGATACACAGCTTTACGACGGGTTCTTTTCTCCGGCTGATCGCGCAGCTATGGATATCATTCGAGAAACCGACCCGAATAATCTTGCTGCATTAGACATTGAATTTGATGACAAGCGTATTAAACCTCTATTATTCCGCTATCGTGCGCGTAACTTCCCAGGCACATTAGACGAGCAAGAACAAAGACGCTGGGCACTACACTGTCGAGAAGTGTTTGAAAGCCAAATTGAAGAGTACATGCTGAATTTAGAAAACTTAGTTCACGAACATGAAAGTGACGAAAAGAAGATTGCGATATTAAAATCCGTGTACCGTTATGTAGAGAGCTTAGCTTCCTAACTCCTCCTAATACAAGCGCACCTTATGGTGTGCTTGTTGTTTATATACTGTCAAAATGATTAAAGAACGATTCTTACAACTGATCCAACTGCTCATTTCAATCTTCCTCATCATGGGAGCACTTGGCATCGGAATTACCATTCAAAAGTTCACTGGCGTTTCCGTTCCAGGAAGTGTCATCGGTATGCTCGTACTGTTTTTCTCCATGACTCTTGGGCTTGTAAAAGTCGACTGGGTCAAACCGGGCGCCACGCTATTTATCCGCTATATGATCTTATTGTTCGTTCCTATTAGCGTGGGATTAATGCAACATTTCGATATGCTACTCGCTAATGCCCTCCCTATCATTGCTAGCGCAGTTGGAGGCTCACTCATTGTACTAGTCAGCCTCGCTTGGCTGCTGGACTACTTGTTAAAGGAGAAGCACTGATATGTGGTTAGTTGTTACCATTGCGGTTTTTCTTGTCGCGCGCCAAATTGCAATCAAAGTGAATAATCCTCTAGCAAATCCTTTGCTGATCAGTATTTCAGTGCTCATTCCTTTGCTTACTTACTTAAATGTACCGTTTGAAACGTATTATGCGGATAACGAAGGGATCAGTTTTTTACTTCAACCAGCCGTAGTTGCTCTGGCTTATCCACTATATGAACAACTGCCACAAATTAAAGCAAACTGGCGAATCATTACTTTTGCTTGCACAGTAGGCAGTGTGATGTCGATGATGACAACCACCTTGATCGCAGTCGCTTTCAAAGCGGATATCAGTTTAATCGCGAGTCTAGTGGGTAAGTCCGTCACTACACCAATAGCGATGGAAATATCGAGTCACCTCGGTGGTGAAGCCGCCGTTGCAGCGATCTTGGTTCTGATTGTCGGTTTATTGGGCGCAATTTTGGCATACCCAATTTACAATTTGATTGGAATTAAACACCCGATTGCACGTGGTCTGACAATGGGTACAGTCTCTCATGCCTTAGGCACCGCTACTTGTGCAGAGAAACAGCCCATAGATGCCGCGTTCTCATCACTCGCATTGGTTTTATGTGGGATCATAACTTCTATTTTGGCTCCAAGCTTTTTTGCTTTGGCTGTCTGGCTATATCAATAGTTAAGCGCTCTCGGTCTGCCCTCCTTCCGGCAGGCCGTAGCCTTTCCGCTTCTTCCTTACCCTTTTCAAAACCCTATCTTATCTATCAACCTCACCCAGTAATATCGTGAAGGGACTTGATCGAGATATACATTCATAGCGTTAGCATTCTAGGTGCTACCACTCGCTCTAGATTACGTAGGTATAAAATAGCATAGCGGTAAAAGTTGCGTTAGTAACATACTCCTGCTCCTTGGTCATATGAATATATACTGATATGGTTAATTGTGAGACGGAGATAACGCTTCACACCTGTGCAATCGAATACATGTGTGAGCTCACTCTAATTATGTAACAGAATTATCAATTGCATTATTTATCGTGATCTAACGCACGGAACATTTCTATCTTTCACATAGAATAACTGTCCATGCAATAACAAGGATTCAACATGAAAAGTCGCATTGAACAGGCGCTAGCAGGCGCTCCAGAAGCACTTTCCAAACAACTTGCTCCTATCATCCAAGCTGATGATTTTGATGCTACGCTTTCAGTTCAACAATTTGAGCAGTTGCTTTCAGCTACCGGTCTATCAGACAAAGAGCTTCGTGTTGCGCTACTTCCTTTTGCCGCAGCGTACTCCTATGCTCCCCTTTCTGACTTTTATGTCGGCGCTATCGTTCGTGGTCTTTCAGGTCGCCTTTACTTCGGTGCCAACATGGAATTCTTTGGTGTACAGTTGGGTCAAACGGTTCACGCAGAGCAGTCTGCGATTAGCCATGCTTGGATGAAAGGCGAACGTGGTGTTAAGGATATCACTATCAACTTCAGCCCATGTGGTCACTGCCGCCAGTTCATGAATGAGTTATCTACCGCAAACGAGCTTAAAATCCAGCTCCCGGAACGCGAAGAAAAGTCACTTCATGAATACCTGCCTGAAGCCTTTGGACCAAACGATCTCGGTATCGAGTCCGGCTTAATGGCAGAAGTTCAACACCAGTTCTCATGTGATGATGAAGACGCACTCATCCAAAGTGCAGTTGAAGCGATGAACATGAGCCACTCTCCATACACCAACAACTTGAGTGGTTTAGCATTAGAGATGACTAGCGGCCGTGTATTCCAAGGCGCTTATGCAGAAAATGCAGCGTTTAATCCTAGCTTGCCACCGCTACAAGTTGCGCTAATCCAAGTTTTACTTGCGGGTGAAGCCTTTGACAGCATCAAAGCCGCTGCATTGGTAGAGAACTCAGAAGGTAAGATCAGTCATTTAGCCGATACGCAATCAACGTTGGAAGCGTTGAATCCAGATATTCCGCTTAGTTTTGTCAACGTATAAACGACAAATTCAACAAAAAGCTCTACAACATGTAGAGCTTTTTTATTGCCTAAAAACCAAAAGCAAACGTTTGCTTTGTCATAAAACTTCAGTATGATCTCCTGCAATTTCTGTCTCACCACTCTATTTTGTAAGGGAACACTATGTTTGGCACTGCAACCAGCGCAAATGCTACCCGTGTATTACTTTTAGGCTCTGGCGAACTCGGTAAAGAAGTCGCCCTTGAATGCCAGAGACTTGGTTTAGAAGTGATTGCTTGTGATCGCTATGCTAATGCTCCAGCGATGCAAGTTGCTCACCGTAGTTACGTCATCGATATGTTAGATGGAAGCGCCTTAGAAGAAGTTATTACAAAGGAACAACCTACTTACGTCGTACCAGAAATTGAAGCCATCGCAACCGGCAAACTGGTAGAGCTTGAAGAAAAAGGACTGAATGTTGTTCCAACCGCTAAGGCAACCAGGCTAACAATGAATCGTGAAGGTATCCGACGTTTGGCAGCAGAAGAACTGGAATTGACGACTTCACCTTATCGTTTTGCAGATAACTTTGAAGACTTCAAAGCCGCGGTTGAACATGTGGGTATTCCGTGCGTGGTGAAGCCAGTGATGAGCTCTTCCGGTAAAGGGCAAAGTGTTATCAAGACCGAAGACGACGTTACAAAAGCATGGGATTACGCTCAGGAAGGCGGACGTACGGGTGCAGGTCGCGTTATCGTGGAAGGTTTTATCGACTTCGATTACGAAATCACTTTATTGACCATCAGAGCCGTTGACGGTGTGCATTTCTGTGCTCCAATTGGTCATCGTCAGGAAGATGGCGACTACCGCGAATCATGGCAACCGCAAGCTATGTCAGAAAACGCAGTAAAAGCAGCTGAATACACGGCTGAGAAAGTGGTAAACGCGCTCGGTGGCTACGGCATCTTTGGTGTAGAGCTGTTTGTCAAAGGCGATAAAGTCATTTTCAATGAGGTCTCTCCTCGCCCTCACGATACGGGTATGGTTACAATGATTTCGCAGGAAATGTCTGAGTTTGCTCTCCACGTGCGCGCGTTTACCGGAATGCCAATTAATAATATTGTGCAATATGGCCCATCTGCGTCTGCTGTTATTCTTGGACAAGGGACTTCCACAAACATTCGCTTTGAAAACCTAAGCAAAGCTTTAGCTCAACCTCAAACACAAGTTCGTCTATTCGGTAAGCCAGAAATCGATGGTCGCCGCCGTTTAGGTGTTGTCCTTACGCGACGAAAAACCACCGAAGAAGCCGTTCAAGATGCTGTTGAAAGTGCTTCAAAAGTGAATATCATTTATTAAATACGAACCACTCATACAAAAATAGCGCAGCTCAAATTGCTGCGCTATTTCGTGTTCCAAACCGAAGAGAGCCTATTCACTCTGGATTAAGTACACTTCTTCAGAGAAGCGACTTAAGCCTTTTTTCGCAATTTTAGGATGATTCTCGTCAGCTTCATCTACGTTCAAACAAGTAACTTTGTAACCTGAAAATAACTGCTCAATTTCTTCGACCGGCACGCTAAATGGAGGCCCCACCATCTCTTCTTGAGGATAGTTGAGTGTAACAAGCAAAATACGACCGCCTGGGTTCAGCAGTTGCTTGAGACGCTCTACATACTCCTCTCGCATATCTTGCGGTAAAGCAACCAACGCGGCGCGATCATAAATGATATCGGCTTGAGATACTGGTGCAGTGAAAAAGTCCCCAGTATAAATAGAGAGCTCATCAAATTGATAAAGCTCGTGCATGCCATTAAGAGGCGTTACCGTTGGCGTGTAAAAATGTTCAGCAAAAAAGGCACGCACAGCAATATGGCTTAGCTCAACGCCTTCAACCGAATCATGCTTCATCGCTAGCCAAATCAAGTCTTCTGACTTTCCACATAAAGGAACTAACACTTTATCTTCACGCTTTGGATTAGTGTGTTTCCAATATACTGGTAATAGCGGGTTTACATCTTCCAAGTGAAATCCGATCTGATTGCTGGCCCATTTGTTATGCCAAAATTCTTGGTCTCTCATTTTACTTTCTACTTGTCGGCTGTTTTCATTTTGAGAGGTAAGACTAACGTTTTTTTTCAATTTGTCTATGCCGTTCATCTTTGGTTAATACTGCGGTGATAGGATGTAATCGGTCTCATAGGAGACGCGCCTTTATCTGATAATCAGAATAAAGAAAAGAGAAATGGTGATCTAACGCACGATTCTACTTCAAGATAAAACTGAAACCTTGGAATCTTTCGTAATGGCCCCATTTATAAGTTAGTACCTGATTTGCCGAACTTAGCGACCTTTATGTTCCCTATTTTCTAAGTACAAGCAAGTTAAGGAGAGTGAATGAGCTTATTTCTTCGTACTACAGCATTGATGCTTTTGGTACTTAGCCGTGCACCGGCATTTGCCGCACTTCCAATTACCCCTGCGCCTAATGGCGAACAAAATCGTTCAACCAGCCAAAACGAAGTTTGTTCGAAACTTTTTAAACACAGCCTTAGCGGTTTATATGGCATTCAGTCAATCGACACCACACCAACTCAGCCATATTCTGACTTCGACATTCTTTACAGCAAAGCTCACCAAGCGCAATTTGAACTTGAAACTATCTGTAAAAGTACCGCACTTCTTAATGACGCTCAGCCATACTTCGCAGGCGTGAAATCCAAACAACGAGCAGAAGAAAAGATAGCTTTAGAGTTAGATGGGAAAGTTGAACGTATTACTGACCTAGCACGTGCAACGATTGTAGCTGAAGACGTCGCGAGTTTAGTCTCCATTTATGAAACGTTAGAGCGTGAAACAACGATTGTGAAAGTAAAAAATCGATTCAAAAAACCTGGCCCTTCAGGATATAGAGACTTGAACTTGCTCGTTCGTTTACCAAAAACAAACCTAGTAGCCGAAGTTCAACTGCACTTGAAAGCAATCGCAGATGTAAAAAGCGGTCCCGAACACGACCTATACGAAAAAATCCAGAAACTAGAACGTCAAGCGATGTTGGAAAAACGTGAGCTAAGCGAAATAAAGCTTGCCTCTATTCACAACATGCGTACACAGTCTAAGAACTTGTACCAACAAGCATGGCAACCATACTTAACAACGCATCTAGAAGCGGCGTAACCGATATCATTAAGCGTCTCTCATAAACAGAAAAACCACCGCATTGCGGTGGTTTTCATTTGTATGCACACGAATTTTACGCAAAAAAAGACCACGCCTTAGCGTGATCCATTTATTCGGCTTACTGTACTTTCTTCAGGTTTTCTACACGAGCTTTTAACTTCTGACCCGGGCGAAAAGTCACTACACGTCGAGCAGTAATTGGAATATCTTCACCAGTTTTCGGGTTACGACCAGGTCGTTCATTCTTGTCACGAAGATCAAAGTTACCAAAACCTGACAGTTTTACCTGTTCGCCACTTTCCAGTGCCTTACGAATCTCTTCAAAGAACACTTCCACCGTTTCCTTGGCGTCCCGCTTACTAAATCCTAATTTATCAAACAGGTTTTCTGCCAGTTCGGCTTTTGTGAGCGCCATAAAACTTTCCTCAAAGCTATGTTAAACAATGCTACGTTAGTGTAGCGCCAGAGCAGTTTTACCCTACCAATTCAACAACATATCGGGGTTACATCAGGAAGTGTATGACAAGCTTATGATTTTCGCCAACTTTTTTCTTGGCGAACAAAAGGAATAGCACTACGTAAATTATTGTTAAACGCCAGAAATTTGATATTTTTGTTTTCGTTTCATCTTTATCAGGAAAAACATCCAGACTATAAAACTAAAATTAGTTTAAATATCAACATTAAACACTATTTAATAAAAATATCAGATATTGGTTATTTAACAGGCACTTGACATAGAACTTGTCGTAAATTCAGTGATTTGTATGTAACTCGATACGTAACAATTAGATTAAAAGGTATGACCACCTGTACTTTGCAACTGTGCTTAGAAAGCTTGATTAAACCCACGCTTCTCGCTGTTTAACGATGACGCCATATACAAAGATTGATAATGTGGAAGTTCGTGTATTTCCTCATTAGCTTCTTACACTGCTTCTAGGCGACCATGATTAATCAAATCATAAATATTCTTTTCCCTGTTTTTGCTCTTGTCGGAGTTGGCTATTTGGTCGGTCGTTACATCAAGCCTGACTTTCGCCCAATAAACCGCATTAATATTGAGGTATTTACGCCAGCACTGGTATTTTCGTCACTCGTTAGCATGCCGCTCGATTCAAATCAGGGGCCGCTTCTTTTGGCGGCAATTGTCGCGGTTTTAATTCCCGCACTACTCATGCTCCCGGTATGTCGATGGACGTCACTCTCGTTTAAAACCTGGGCGCCACCACATATGTTTCGGAATAGCGGAAATCTAGCTATTCCTTTGTTTACCTATACGTTTGGAGAAATTGCGCTGTCGTCAGCAGTGCTTTTATTCGTCGTGTCAGCATGCTTGCATATCAGCTTAGGCGTAATGCTGCTTAGTCATGGCAACCCTTTTAAGCAAATAGTCAAGATGCCAATCTTTTTAGCAGCGTCGTTGGCTCTGTTTCTCAACGTGTCAAATGTGGGTGCATGGGCGCCTTTATACGAAGCCACGGCTCTACTTGGGCAAGCGGCCGTACCCGTGATGCTTTTATCTCTGGGGGCACAAATGTGTCATTTACGGTTGGACGGTTTAAAGATTGGTGTGTTGTGTACCGTGCAGTCACTGGCAACTGGTGCTGTCGCTTTTGCACTTATTTATTGGTTAATTCCCCTTCCAACGATGCAATTGCAAATGATGGTGCTCTTCACAATGCTGCCACCAGCCGTCATGAATTACCTATTTGCGGAAAGACTGAATATAGAACCCATGAAGGTGGCATCAATGGTACTATTTGGCAACTTTTTCAGCATTCTTACGCTGCCTCTTCTGCTTAGCTATACCCTCTCACTCGCTGCCTAACCGCCAATAAGCTATCGTTAGCGTGTATTAGCTGAAAAACAATACGTTCCTAATCTCGGGTAAGGGCCATCCCTAGTTTGGTCTAGTATTTTAAAATAATGAGGGGTGGTGCGAGCAGTAAGGAACTTGAACAACGATAAGGTAATCCTAAAAATAAAAAACCCTGCCAAACTGGCAGGGTTTTCATTTCTTAAGAAGATACGTTACGCGAGATTAGTCACGCAGAGACGCACCAAACTTCTCAGAAACGTGAGCAACGATAGCGTCAACCGCACCAGCGATATCTGCATCTTCAAGCGTACGCTCAAGTGACTGTAGAGTCAGAGCGATTGCTAGGCTCTTCTTACCATCTTCAACGCCTTTACCTACGTAAACGTCGAACAGTTTCGCATCTTTAAGGAACTCGCCACCTTGCTCTAGACAAGCGTTAACGATGTCACCAGATGCAACAGCTTCATCCACTACTACCGCGATATCACGACGGTTTGAAGGGAATTTAGAAAGTGCTACCGCTTCTGGGATCACTTTGCTGTTGATTGCAGACCATTCGATTTCGAATACGATAGTGCGACCATTTAGACCGAACTTACGCTCAAGCTCAGGGTGAACGGTACCGATCACGCCTACTTCTTTGCCGTCTACGATGATTGCCGCAGATTGACCTGGGTGAAGAGCTGGGTTAGCTTTTTTGCTTTCAGGTGACAGTGCAGCGAAAGAGTACGCTTTTTCGTTCGCAGATAGCTCTAGAATCGCTTCTAGATCGCCCTTAAGGTCGAAGAAATCAACCGTGTTAGTTTCGATATCCCAATGTTCTTCACCGCGAGTACCAGCAATAACACCTGCAAGCATAGGCTCTTGGCGCATGCCGTTTTCTGCAGTTTCACATGGGATGAAACGTAGGCCGTATTCGAATAGACGAACGCGTGGCTGTTGACGCTTCTGGTTGTGAACAACCGTGTTCAGCAGACCTTGGATAAGACCAAGACGCATTGCTGACATGTCTGCAGAAATTGGGTTTGGAAGCACTAGAGGCTCAACACCAGGTACAACTAGCTTTTGTTGCTCAGGCTCAACGAAGCTGTATGTAATTGCTTCGTGGTAACCACGATCAACAAGAAGATCACGAACGCGTTTCAGTGGAAGATCCGCTTCAACGTGGTTGTGCATCTTAAGTGCTGCTGCTGGGTGTTGGTTAGGAATGTTGTCATAACCGTAGATACGGCCAACTTCTTCAATCAGGTCTTGCTCGATAGCGATATCGAAACGCCATGTTGGCGCTACTGCCATCCAACCTTCTTCTGAAGCTTCTACAGTCAGACCTAGGCGCTCTAGGATTTCTACTACGTCAGCATCAGCGATGTGGTGACCTAGTAGGTTGTCTAGTTTAGTGCGACGTAGAGCAACTTTGTTTGGCTTAGGTAGGTCTGCTTCAGACTCTACTGCAACAACAGGTGCTACTTCACCGCCACAGATTTCAACAAGAAGCTGAGTTGCACGCTCCATTGCGCTCACTTGCAGTGCGTAATCCACACCACGCTCGAAACGCATTGAAGAGTCAGTGTGCAGACCGTAGCTACGAGCGCGACCACGGATGTGATCAGGTGCAAAGAATGCACACTCTAGTAGAACGTCTTTAGTCTCAGTTGTTACACCAGACTCTTCACCACCAAAGATACCTGCGATTGCAAGTGCTTTGTTGTGGTCAGCAACTACTAGTGTATCTGCGTTTAGTTCTGCTTCGTTGCCGTCAAGAAGCGTTAGCTTCTCACCTTGCTCAGCCATACGAACTACGATGCCACCTTCGATCTTCGCTAGATCGAATGCGTGCATTGGTTGGCCTTGCTCTAGAAGAACGTAGTTAGTGATGTCTACTACAGGGTCGATAGAGCGAATACCACAACGACGCAGTTTCTCTTGCATCCATAGTGGTGTTTCAGCTTGAACGTTTACGTTCTTAATAACACGACCTAGGTAACGAGGACACGCAGCAGGAGCTTTCACTTCGATAGACACTTTATCGTCGATTGAAGGGGCAACTGCTTCTACTGATGGCTCAGTCACGTCAGCACGGTTTAGTACGCCAACTTCACGAGCTAGACCACGAATGCTGAAACAGTCAGCGCGGTTTGCTGTTAAGTCTACGTCTACTGTTACGTCGTCTAGACCTAGGAATTCACGGAAATCAGTACCGACTACTGCGTCTTCTGCTAGTTCCATGATACCGTCTGACTCAACGTCGATACCTAGTTCAGTGAATGAACAAAGCATGCCGTGAGATGGCTGGCCACGTAGTTTCGCTTTTTTGATTTTGAAATCACCTGGAAGAACAGCACCAACTGTTGCTACTGCTACTTTCAGACCTTGGCGACAGTTAGGTGCGCCACAAACAATGTCTAGAAGCTCTTCTTCACCCACGTCAACTTTAGTTACGCGCAGTTTGTCTGCATCTGGGTGTTGACCACATTCAACAACGTGACCGACTTTAACGCCAGTAAAAGAACCAGCAACAGGAAGAACGTCGTCTACCTCTAGACCGGCCATTGTAATTTGGTGAGTTAGCTCGTCAGTAGTAACCGCAGGGTTTACCCACTCACGAAGCCATGATTCGCTGAATTTCATGTTGATGAACCCTCTGGATTACTTGAACTGTTTTAGGAAACGAAGATCGTTCTCGAAGAACGCACGTAGATCGTTCACGCCGTAACGAAGCATTGTTAGACGCTCAACACCCATACCGAATGCGAAACCAGAGTATTTTTCAGGATCGATACCTACGCTACGTAGCACGTTCGGGTGAACCATACCGCAGCCTAGTACTTCTAACCATTTACCGTTTTTGCCTTTCACGTCTACTTCAGCTGAAGGCTCAGTGAATGGGAAGTAAGATGGACGGAAACGTACTTCTACTTCTTCTTCGAAGAAGTTACATAGGAAATCGTGCAGGATGCCTTTCAGCTGAGCAAAGTTTACGTTCTCATCAACCAGCATGCCTTCCACTTGGTGGAACATTGGCGTGTGCGTTTGGTCGTAGTCGTTACGGTATACACGGCCTGGTGCGATGAAACGGAATGGTGGTTTACCATTTTCCATCGTACGGATCTGTACGCCTGACGTATGAGTACGAAGCATCAAGTCTGGGTTGAAGAAGAAAGTATCGTGGTCAGTACGCGCTGGGTGATCAGCTGCGATGTTTAGCGCATCGAAGTTGTGGAATGCATCTTCGATCTCTGGGCCAGCCTCGGTGTTAAAACCAAGTTCGCCAAAGAACTTCTCAATACGCTCTACAGTACGAGTTACTGGGTGTAAACCACCGTTTTCAATACGACGACCTGGTAGTGTTACGTCGATTGTTTCTGCTGCTAGTTTCGCTTCAAGCTCAGCACGTTGTAGTGCATCTTTACGAGCTGCGATAGCTTGCTGAACGACGCCTTTCGCTTTGTTGATCTCTTGACCAGCTTCACGGCGTTCTTCTGGTGGTAGTTTGCCTAGGCTTTGAAGTTGAGCAGTTAGCTCACCTTTTTTACCCAGATACTGAACACGCACTTCATCAAGTGCGACTAGCGATTCGGCAGCTTCAATTGCAGTGCTCGCGCTAGCAATGATCTCTTCTAGATGTTGCATCGTTTCCTCATCTACCTGTAGGTAGTGTCCATAAGGGAGTGATTGGTTTTTTTGATAGCTGTACATAGTAGCCAAACCGGGCACCAATGCCAAATTGAATTACGAAAAGAAGAGGTTATTGAATAAAAAGAGCACAAAAACGTCAAAAATGTCATCTTTAGTTAATCTGCCGTTTAGTTGTGCCCTTTTGTTTTAGAAATAGTATTGAATAGATAGCTCGATAAAATCGTCATCTCTAGCGAAGTAGAGCAAATCATTTGGTGTTTCATTTTTAAACAACCAAGGATCAATTTGCCACTTAACGTGATTCGATATTCGGCTCGACGCCTCTAACTTAGCATTGTAAACATCAGCGTTATCTAAATCCTTCGTGATTCCCGTCAATACTTCCGTTCCGTCCTCATCATTGAGCGCCCAACGAATACCTGCAAACACATCATTTTGACCGATAGTTTGTGCGTTGTTCCCACGACTGTCATAGAGGTACTCACCAATAACCCCCACATCCCAAACCGTGTCAAATGCACCGACGAAGGTATACTCAAAACCCGTCACAAGACCGACATGATTATCAGCACTATCTCGATAAATACTTTCCAGTTTCCATAACCAATCGCCAACGATTCCTTGCACATCCAGACCGACATGACTCATCAGAGCGTAGTAAGGCTTTAATTCTCCGTATTCAAAACGAAAGTAAGGATCCCGGTTTGTTCCATATAAATAGCTTAGGCCTACGTCCCAATCGCCAAGCATTTTCGAATATCGAAAAGCCACATCTACGTGCTTCTCTTCTCTGCTTGATTCATAGATAGCATCACCAGAGACAACGGGTTCGGTTCGCAAGCGGCCATCTGTACCCGCAAACGTTCGTTCCCTAAAGTAAGGTAACAACATTGCGTGGACGGTGCCCCAGTCTTTGAAAGAGGTAAAATGTAACATCGGCTGACCGAGTTTATCTTCACCATCGACGGCTTCAATGGCATCTGTTTGGTTTACTACATCAACTAAATGGGCTGATTCAGTCACTCCCCAAAAGACCTTACTAATCCCAACTCGAAGCTCATAATCATCCCAATAAGTCAGATAAAGTGCCTCTCGTATGTCGCCATGACTTCGCTCATCGTCTAGACCATCCAGACGATAGAAAGGTGTGAAAGTAAAGTTTGCATCACCATTTTGCATCTCCCAGTAAAATTCTGGCTGCAAAACCAATGACGTTTGCGCTTTGCTCTGACCCTGAGAGCCCGTTTTAAAAAACTGACGATGCTCAATATTGACTTGTCCTGCGAGCTCGACGGCAGTCAGAGGCATCGAGTAAAAAAAGGCTGCTGCACTAAGCAACAACCCAACATTTAATCGCTTCATTTTTCCTCCACTACCTCACTCGCTTCAACACATTCTTATGAAAGTCATTTTCTTGTAATCCAGTGTTAAAACGCATTTCGCTAGTCGTTAGCTCAGTACTTTTTCCTGTTTGATGGTTTGTCATCGCCATAGTGTGCGCTCGCCAATATTGGTTGAGATATTGCTTGTAATCGGAAAAAGAAAGCGTTTTTAACAAAGAGCCTTTGCGGTCGTAAAACTCAACTTTAAGTGGACGATAATGCGCTTTATCTAACCACACCGTTTGCTTGGTATAACCTGAGTTCTTATCGGTCGGAATTTGCTCTACGACGAAAACATCTTGCCCGTTTATGCTGTCATCTTTTAGGTAGTTGAAACGGTATTTTTCAATCTCAAAGGAACTGAGATCCTCATACGCGAATTCACTGCCCATAAAAGGACCTGATTTGTTACGCGAGGAAATACGTTTCACACGTTTCAGTGCAGGAAGGTAAAGCCATTGGTCATCTGCACCCACCGTATGAGAATGGTTGAGAAACGCCGTGCCTTTTACATCTCTCGGTTCATCAAATATCGTGAGCCCTTTGTCCCCATCGCCATCAACTTCAAGTGATTGTAAGCGCATTAAACGTGTGCTGCTTTCTCCTTGCGCGTTTCGCAGAATCATTTGCATCGTAGCAACAGAATCCCCCCACCCTTCATCACGGGCTTTGCGCTCTTGGGCAATTTCTAGTCCTTTGGCTTCATCCGCCAACACCGCATGACTCATAATAAGCGAGACAGAAAGTACTGATACTTTTAAGGCATTTTTTACTAAATTCATGTTCAATCCTTTAATTCGTTATGACTGAGTAACAGTCTTGGTTTGAGAGTCAGTTGATTTAAGCTTATTTCGGCGCTCCACCTCGTCGTAAACGCCTTTGTCAAACAACATCAGTAGAGTCGGTAGGAAGATGAAATCCACAACAAGGGCAATAAAGATGACAATGGCACTCAGCTGTCCCATATCGGCATTTAAACGGAAGCTCGACATCGCCAGAACAGAGAAACCAGCAACAAGCACGACCGTCGTAATCCAGAGTGCGCGCCCCACGGTACGAAAGGCGTAGCGAACCGCTTGCTCCGCACTGTGGCCATCTTTACGAGCGTGTTGATATTTAGAAAGAAAGTGAACGGCGTCATCGACAACAACACCAAGCGTTAATGTCACAACGACAGACAATCCCAAGTTAATCTCGCCAGAAACCAGCGCCCAAATACCAAAACCAATAAGCGCAGGAGCAATATTCGGGACAAGACTAATTAAGCCAAGCTTGAACGAACGCAAGGCAAAGATCAGTAATGCAGAGATTAAGACAAGAGTAATGGGCAAGGTTGACAGCATGCTGGCCATATTCGTTTCACCAATATGCGCAAACATCAGTGAAGGACTAGACGCAACAACATCATATTGAGGCGCGTTTTCGTTAAACCATTGGTAAATGCGATTTTCCAAATCAACAAGCTCGACGCTGCCCAAGTTCTCCACGGTGAGAACCATCTTGATCGACGACTTATCTACATTGATTTGGTTGTTCAAATCTAAACCATACGGTAGTGACATTTCATAAAGCAGCAGATATTGAGCCGCTAATTCTCTGTCTTGAGGGAGCGAGTAATAAGCCTGATCATCTCCATGCATGTTCTTGTTTAGGCGCTTATAAACATCGCTCAAGGTCGCAACATGGTCCGTTTCTGACTGCAACCTTAGCCAGTCAGTAAATTTACCCACGGAATTGAGAAAATTAGGATCGGCAATGCCCTGCGATTCGTTGGTTTTTATCGCGATACTGATGTTCGCCATGCCACTGATTCGCTCTTCCATAAAATCAGCCGCTCGGCGAAATTCATTGCTATGGCCAAAGTACTCGACGGATTCATCATTGACTTTGTTCAGCGGAATCAAGCTCGCACTCGCGACAATAACAAGCACCGACAACGGCAATAACGCATGTCGCTTTGACACCACGAAATCTCCTAAATGATCCATAAAGTGCTTTCTTTCATCAGAAGTATCCGACTTCACCGTAACCGGAAGGATATTAAGCAAGGAGGGAAGTAACGTGATGGAAAGGAAACAAGCAACCATGACGCCAAGGGCTGATAGGTTGCCGAAATCTCTCAGGATTGGAGAATCCGACATATTCATCATTAAAAAGCCGATCGCGGTGGTAATGGAGGTAATCAAGATAGGCATGAAATTGAGCGCAATACTTCGCTCAATAGAGTGGGCTTTACTAAAGCCGTTTTGCATAGACTGACGCATTGTCGCGATGATGTGTACACAGTCTGCGACGGCAAGCGTCATCACCAAGGTAGGCACATTAACGGTCGCCGTGCTTAAGAACATACCAGCCCATCCTGACAAGCCCATTGTAACCATAACCGAGCCGATAATAACGATGAGTGTCGCGATGACGCTAAGCAATGAGCGCAACATGATGGTCAGAAACACCAATATCACTAGTAACATAGTAGGCACTAATGTTGCGCTATCATCTTGGGCTGCGGTCATAAACGCGTAGTTCATTGCAATAATACCAGCCTTATGGAATTCCGTGTCTGGGTACACTTGCTGATAACGCTCAATCATTCCGTTTATGTAAGCAACCACCTCTTGTACTTCAGCAGTTTTATCTATTTCAGGGAGTTGGACCGTAATGTTTACGACCGTGACATCTCCTTTTTCAGAAATCAGTGAACTTTTCAAAACCGGCTCACTCAACGCAATACTTTTGACTTTCTCTACTCGTTGAGGTGTCAATTCATATTCGCTATACAGTAAATCTTCGACAAGAAGATCATCTTCAAACGCTTCGGTATGCTGGTAGTTGGCGAGGGAATCAACGCGGGTCGAGTATGGAACTTGCCACGCCTCGTCAGTGATCTGCTGAATAAGAGATAATGTGCTAGGAGTAAAAACAGTGCCGCTCTTTGGCGCTATAACCAAAGCAAGACTGTCAGATTTTGCAAAGGTGGTTTGAATTTCATCAAACGCAAGTAACTGCTCATTTGTTCCATCAAAGAAGATGTCGTAATCTCCTCTAAAGTAAAGATTTTTTCCTCCAATGGTTGCTATGACAATCAATAAAACGGTAGCAAGCATCACCAATACACTGTAATTCGTTGGTAGCTTACCCCACCCTGAACGGGCGTATTGTTGAACGTTGTGATGTGGCATCACACTCTCCTTTTGTGACGTTTCGTCAAATTTAAAAACTAAAAAAACAGCAAATGCTGTAAATAACCAGACAAACTCGACATGCAAACTTTAGATCGAATGAATTTGGCTACATAAGTTAGTTTTTAGTAACTTCCTATGCTTCTCGTGATCATTGGCTGAACGCCAACCTTCGAGATTTAATGACGATTCGTCACAATAGTGCGATAAAAAAGCCAACCATAACGTCAGATTGGCCTTTCCAGTTTATCAGCGATTCACTGACTCTAAATAAGCAAGCTCTTCACTAAATAACTCCTGCTCCACTCGACGCCAGGTTTTACGGTAGTCCCATTCTGTAGATAAAGGCGACCAACCTAAACCATCAAGTAACATATTCGCGTTGTGCAGTACTGAGAATGGGTCTTGAATTCGCTGAATACATCGACTGTTCGATGCATTTTGCGCCAAAGCGTTTGAACCGAAGGCAATAGACCAGTTGGCGAATACAATAGCATCTGAACCAATTGCGGGAGAAAACTTAAGATCACCACATTCTACCGCATTGTTCACTAGCGCATCAGCACCATCTATTACTTGTTCTTCCAAGTTATTCAGTTCATTCACACGTTTAGGCGAAGCCTTCTCTAGAACCCAAGGCGTCTTTGCAACAATCGCACAGGTTGATAGTACTGGCTCCATACGAGCGTAAATACGATAACCTACATGCATCGCAATGATTTTTTCTCTGGTATTGCCATTAAATTTGGCGGTACGTTCGAAAAATATTGCTTCGCTTTTCAGCGAATGAATACAAAGCGCAAGAATCACATCTTCTTTGCTGCAAAAATGATTGTAGATCGTCCCTTTAGAATAAGGGCTTGACGCTGTAAGCTTGTCCATCGTTAAGTTGGCAAAGCCTTGCTCTTGAACTAAAGACTTAGCCAATTGAATAAGCTCTATCTCACGATCAGCAATCGCCTGTTGCTTTTTTGTTAGCCCTGAAGACACACGACATCCGTCTTGCTTGCTATATTTTTTACAGCGAAAGTTAAACATAATCCTTTGATCCGTATACCAACACACTCCCAATAATTGTAACACGATTCTTTAATACAGGAACGCAACTAAAGTTGACGAACCGTCATAAATGACACTTCGTCATAATAGATCAAAAAACAAACATTTCAAGTATGAATTTATAATTAGAAGATAAATAGCTACCAATTATGCATACCCAAGTAGCTACAGGATGCTTGGTTCAACGAGAATGGTTTCTTTGTAGAGGAAGCGAGAGAGGCTTTGGGAGGAACAACGAAGGAAATCAGCATGTTAAAAATAACGAAAGTAGATGCTGAACAGGTATTATTCGAAATAAGCCCAAAACACTTTAAGTCTGAATTAAGAGCAAACACCGCTGAATGCCCTACTTACAAAGTATTTGCTGTCTTAGGCTTTTTCTTTTGCAACGCCCTTTCAGAAACTCTCTTCAAAAAAGGCTCAAAATCTATATAGATAGGCTTGGCTTATCACCTGCAGCTGCGATGGCATAACGAATATCATCAATAAATCGCCCCTCTGTCTCAATAATGCCGTCAGAGAATGTGACTGGCTGATGTGGCCCAGCAAGTAGAACAATATTAGTAAAATCAGAGACATTAAAGTTCTCTGCTACAACATTTTTGGAATGAAAATCGATGACGGTCTTTGCGACTTGATCTTCCAGTAACAAAAGCTGTTCTTCGGTAATTTTCATACGCGCCAAAGCAACGCGAACACACTTATCGTGGGTAGTCGTCTGCTCTTTTATGATTTCTGTATATTTGTCGTTGAGCTTGGAGTTCTCTGCATAGCTATAATATAAAGGCCCGTGCAGCGTTATATTTTTATCTTCATCAACGTAAACGAGATCCAACAACTCTAATGCTTTTAAGTAATCAGACATGCTCTGCTCAGACAAGTCATACTTTTTCTTTAAAATAGAATAACCGTCTTTACCTCGAAGCATTCTCAATTCACGATAAAAGTCGTAAAGGTGAGGGAATTGAAAGAATACCTCATCCTGCGTACGACTAAAGTAATCCTCGTCTTCACCTTGCAATTGATTTGCGAGCTTTTGTAGTTCATCTAACGTGCAATCAACCGCTCTACAATATTCCAGCAACTTATCTAAAGCGAGATTCGTGCTTGTAAGATGTCTCTTAAAGGTAGATAGTGGCATACCCATTTTCTCAGATAGCTCTCGATATGTTAGCCCTTTTGTTTTAATCGCTTGGCGTAATGCGGCTAGCAAGTATTCGGGAGTCAGATCTCTCATCTACAATTCCTTTTGGCAATGTTACAGCTGTATAGTATTTGTAACAATTTAGAACCGCTTGGCAAGGTATAAGTTCATATTTTTATAAGAAAAACATGAATTAATATACTGAAAGTAGAATTCACACAACAAATGAAAAATTCAATATGAATTCAATTTCATTATAGATATAAAATAATATGCAAAATAAAAGTAAAGCAATCACTCTAAATTATCGTGATTAATTTTAATAGTAACGTAAAGTTGAGAATATAAATCTATTCGCTCTGCAAAAATCTAGAATAATTAACCTAAAAGGAACAGAACGGTAAATGCATAATAATTCACCGCTCTCTATTAGCATTTTTGCAATGCTATTCAAGTAGACTAGTCCGCTAGTTTCACTGCAGTACCAAATGCCAAAATTTCCGAAGAACCATCTACGATTGAGCTTGTGGTAAATCGAATCCCTACAATTGCATCGGCACCTTTAGATTCAGCGTCCGCCACCATGCGCTGTATAGCAATATCACGCGCGTCGGTCATCATTTCCGTGTAACCACGAATTTCGCCGCCAACAATGCTCTTGATACCCGCCATGAGGTCACGGCCAATATGCTTTGATTGAACAACATTACCAGTTACAACCCCTCTGATTTCAGAGATCTGCTGGCCAGGAATGCTTTCGGTCGTTGTGTAGATCATTTTTAATCCCTTATAAACGTAAAAATTTATACCCAAGCTACCTTATAACTAACATAAGATGCTAACCAATAAATTGAGAAGACTGATAAACAATACTCTAAATAGCCAAGCTAAAAGTCATTTGGGTATAAATTTTAGCAATAAAAAAGGAGAGCTAATGCTCTCCTTCTCTTAATCCTAAACTGCTAATTAAAGAGCAGCTTTCGCTTTTTCAACTAGAACTGCAAATGCAGCTTTGTCGAATACTGCGATGTCCGCAAGGATCTTACGGTCGATCTCGATAGATGCTTTCTTAAGACCGTTGATGAAACGGCTGTAAGATAGACCATTTTGACGAGATGCCGCATTGATACGTGCAATCCATAGTTGACGGAATTGACGTTTCTTAGCGCGACGGTCACGGTAAGCGTATTGACCAGCTTTAGTAACTGCTTGGAAAGCTACGCGGTAAACGCGTGAACGCGCACCGTAGTAACCTTTAGCTTGTTTTAGAACTTTCTTATGACGTGCACGAGCTTGTACACCACGTTTTACGCGAGGCATTATGCTTCTCCTAAACTAAACGATTGATAACTAAAAAGAATTAAGCGTATGGCAACATACGGATTACTGCAGCCACTTCACATTTTGGAAGGATTGCATTTGGACGTAGTTGACGCTTGTTCTTAGTAGTACGCTTAGTCAGGATGTGACGTTTTGTAGCGTGCTTGTACTTAATACCACCAGCAGTTTTCTTAAAACGCTTAGCAGCACCTTTGTTGGTTTTCATCTTAGGCATGATGAATAACTCCGCATTGAGTAGGTTTAATAAACAACGTAATTAGGGCGAACAAAACCGAGCCGTTATGCCTTTATCGAAAGGAAAGCGGCTAGGTTTTAATTACTTGATGAGCCGTTAATTACTTCTTTTTAGGGGCTAGCACCATGATCATCTGGCGACCTTCAATCTTCTTAGGGAAAGATTCAACTACAGCAATTTCTGCAGTATCTTCCTTAAGACGATTTAGAACGTCAACACCGATGTCTTGGTGTGCCATCTCTCGGCCACGGAAGCGAATTGTTACTTTCACTTTGTTGCCTTCTTCAAGGAAACGCGTCAGGTTGCGTAGTTTTACCTGATAGTCTCCAATATCAGTTCCAGGACGGAATTTTACTTCCTTGATCTGGACCTGCTTTTGCTTCTTCTTCTGCTCTTTAGCAGTTTTGCTCTTCTCGAAGAGGAACTTACCATAGTCCATCACACGACAAACAGGTGGCTCGGCGTTAGGACTGATCTCAACGAGATCCATACCAGCTTCTTCAGCAGCTGCAATGGCTTCTTGAATCGATACAACACCAACTGATTCACCGTCAGCGCCTGTTAGTCGAACTTCACGAATACCACGAATTTCACCGTTGATACGGTGCGGGTTTTGTTTTACCGGCTGTTGGCCACGTCTTCCGCCTTTAATAGCTTATTCCTCCAGATTGAGCTTACGGCTAGAGATCTCGTCTTGGATGTATGCAATAAAATCATCCACTTTAAATTTACCAAGATCTTTACCTTTACGAGTACGCACTGCAATTTCGCCAGCTTCCATTTCTTGGTCACCAACAACAAGCATATACGGTACACGCTTCAAAGTATGTTCGCGGATTTTAAAGCCAATCTTCTCATTTCTCAAGTCCGCTTTAGCTCTAATTCCACTTTTTTGTAGTTTTTGTACTATTTCTTGAACATAACCTGACTGTTTATCAGTAATGTTCATAAGAACTGCTTGTTCTGGCGCCAACCAAGTTGGGAAGAAACCAGCATATTCTTCGATAAGGATACCGATGAAGCGCTCTAGTGAACCTAGAATCGCACGGTGAATCATTACCGGTACAAGACGTTCATTGTTTTCACCTACATAAGTTGCACCTAAGCGACCTGGTAGGTTGAAGTCTAGCTGGACAGTACCACACTGCCACGCACGGTCTAGACAATCGTATAGTGTGAATTCAATCTTAGGACCGTAGAACGCACCCTCGCCTTCTTGAATTTCGTATGGGATATCCATCGATTCAAGAGACTGCTTCAATGCTTCTTCAGATTGATCCCAGATTTCATCTGAACCTACACGTTTCTCTGGACGAGTAGACAGTTTCACTACGATGTTGTCGAAACCAAATGTTTGGTACGTATCGTACACCATCTTGATACAGTTTGTTACTTCTTCTTGAATTTGGCTCTCAGTACAGAAAATGTGAGCGTCATCCTGAGTAAAGCCACGTACACGCATAATACCGTGTAGTGCACCAGATGGTTCGTTACGGTGACATGAGCCAAACTCAGCCATACGTAGCGGTAGGTCGCGGTACGATTTTAGACCTTGGTTGAAGATCTGTACGTGACCTGGACAGTTCATTGGCTTAATCGCGTATTCACGGTTCTCAGAAGAAGTTGTGAACATTGCATCAGCGTATTTGTCCCAGTGCCCAGAGCGTTCCCAAAGAACACGGTCCATCATAAGTGGACCTTTCACTTCTTGGTAACCGTACTCATCTAGCTTAGCGCGGATGAATACTTCTAGATCACGGAAGATAGACCAACCATTGTGATGCCAGAACACCATACCCGGTGCTTCTTGCTGCATGTGGAATAGGTCTAGTTGCTTACCAATCTTACGGTGATCACGCTTCGCCGCTTCTTCTAGGCGAGTTAGGTGCGCTTTCAGTGCTTTCTTGTCGTGGAAAGCCGTACCGTAGATACGTTGAAGCATTTTGTTGTCGCTGTTACCACGCCAGTAAGCACCTGCAACATTCAGCAAAGTGAAGTGTTGACAGAAGCTCATATTAGGAACGTGAGGACCACGACACATGTCGATGTATTCTTCATGGTGGTAAAGGCCTGGACGATCATCACGAGATACGTTTTCGTCTAGGATTTCAACTTTGTATGGTTCGCCACGTGATTCAAACGTATCACGCGCTTCCTGCCAGCTTACTTTTTTCTTAACCACTTCGTACTTGGTTTTCGCTAGCTCTTTCATACGCTTTTCAATCTTTTCAAGATCTTCTTGCGTTAGAGATTCGTCTAGGTCGATATCGTAGTAGAAGCCATTGTCGATGGTTGGACCGATCGCCATTTTAGCTTGAGGGTAAAGCTGCTTAAGAGCGTGACCAAGAAGGTGAGCACAAGAGTGACGAACGATTTCTAGACCGTCTACTTCATCTTTAACTGTGATGATTTCAAGGCTTGCGTCTTCTTCAATTAGATCACACGCATCAACGCGGTTACCGTTTACACGACCAGCGATAGTTGCTTTTGCAAGACCAGGACCGATCGATTGCGCAACTTCCATAGTAGAAACTGGGTTGTCAAATTGACGCTGACTGCCGTCAGGAAGAGTAATAATAGGCATGCTATGTCCTTTACAGTGGTGTTGCACACCAAGCAACACATGTTATTCAAATTAGAAGCTATTTGTAGAAAATAGTTGAGAGTCAATAAAGGCCTCTCGGTAACACGAATACCGGACCGTTATCGAAAATGGGATTGTACCTAGCTCACATTTAGAATGCAAAGCGCGATTTTGTTTTGTCATAAGAACTTAACCGCAGACCCGTCACGACAATCTGATCATGCTTTTTTAAGAGACCGCATAGCTGATGAATGGAATTGCCCCTCGATGAACTTACACAACAAATTACAATATCCCCTATTACGTGTGAACCGATACAAAGCCTAACACGCTGGGCGAGAGCTCAACGTGCGATTTAGGTATATAGTTGTTTTATAGAGTAGTTTGTATGTAGGTATTCATCATGGTCTATTTCAAATCGCGCTTTATGGTGCTTCTAAGCACCTCGATATGTTCTTTGCAAGCCTTCGCATCAAGTGACTTATATGGCCCGCTGCGTTCTTACGCACAATCCCCAATGCAAGTGGTTAGTCACACCAACATACTACGTTCAGGACACAGTCTGCCCTCTGGGTTTGTCGAAGCTTATGGTTCGGGAACCGTGGCAAGTGTTTGGGCTCATACTGATGAATACGCACTGGACTATTACCACAATCAAATCGAATTAGGCAGCAAATGGCAAGTCAGCAACCGTTGGCAGTGGGAGCTCAACTATCGATGGGTCTTTGCCGCTGACAACCATTTAGATGGACTGACGAAAAGCTTCCATAAACTTTTCGGTATCGGACAAAATGGGCGGGATAAAGTAGACAGAGATCGTTTTTACATTTCAATGCCGCAATATGATGTGCTTGAAGATGATTTCGAAGGACAAACACTGGCCAATAACCTATCTACTTACTTACAGTATCAAGTGTTCCAAAATGAACATCACGGCCTATCGATTGGCGGCAGTTTGTATTTTAACGATGTGGCTCACGGCACTTTTCAAGGTAGCAGTTTCGAGCAAGGCTTCCAATTAAACTACAGCTACTTAAGTGATGCTCATGCATTTTATTCGATGATTGGCATGACTTTTCGCTCGGATGACCGTGCCTTGCTCGATCTGCCCTATCGACATAATACGATTGCCATTGCGGGTGGGTACCGTTATGCCTTAGAAGATAACCATCACCTGATGTTGGAATATCATTGGTATCAAGGCTCAACAGAAGGGCCCACAGAGTTTGCTGATGCCTCTAATGAACTGGTATTAGGCTATCGATATCTAATGGAAAATTCAGCGCTTGAGTTTTTAGCCGTAGAGAACGCAAGAAACATGGATAACAGTACCGATATCGCTTTCACAATAGGATATCGGTACATATTTTCATCAAGTTGATGAGAGCTATAGATTTAGCGTTGGTGCAACTGCGGCTGCGACTTGAGCATCGGTTGCATTGATCGGCAACGTAAACGAGCGATATTGGTCACCAGCCAAACTGAGCGAACGGTCAATCTCTGCCAAACAATGCACGACCTGCCCTTCCAGAATAAAAGAGAGCTCAATTTCTTTTGATGAGATAAAGCCGTTGTTACGGAACTCTAGCTCTTGATAAATACCAGAGCGAGAGGCAAACGAGCCACCGCGCAAAAAGCCTTTTTCAACATCGGCTTTAACCATTGTGAAACCAGCTTGCTCGATCGCTTGAATAACCCGAGATGCTACTGGTAGTGGTTTCACTTCAATATAATCACGGTCACGCGGATCAATTGCAAAATCAATATCTAACGTCGTCTCGACCCAAACATGACATTGATTCTTAAGTGCGCTAACCGCAGTAATTGGCGTTTCATCATGCAATTTTAGCTCAAACGGAACCTGCTTTTCTTCATTAGGTCGAATCACAAAAGGGTCAACTGCTTTCAATTGATCAATAGTGAAGGTTTGGTAACTTACGCTATCATCCACTTCGACTTTCATTTCCGTGTTCAATTTAATCGTAATAGCATCAATTTGTTGTTCGACGTCTCCGCCTTTGATATGAACATGCCCTTTCAGCGTCGCTCCTTGAAACACGCTCATTTCGTCCAAAATGGTATCTACTTTTGCAGAGCCGATCCCCAGTGATGCTTTCAATTTTTTAAACATACTTTTCCTTTTTTAGCGATTTTTCTTCTAATAATCGTTTGTTTACACAATTGTTTTCTGCTGTGCAAGCAATAGACCACAAGAAAATGTTTGAATTCAATCATCAATCCAAATAATGCTCAGCAGCAAGAGTCATTCAGCTCTGCAATAGGATTGCTCGGTCACTAAGCGGTACATTCGTCGAGAAATGTTTGCAATTTGTACCTAAATTAAGCAGTATTTGTATAGTCAAATAAAGGGAGATCATTATGTCTGCACCACTCTACATTCAAATTAAACAATTTATCCTGGATAAAATTGATGCTGGAGAGTGGGTAGTTGGTCATCGCATCGCCACCGAGATTGAGCTTACCGAGCAATTTGGTGTCAGTAGAATGACAGTGAACAAAGCAATTCGGGATTTAGTAAATGAGGGCCGATTACAACGTCGCCCACGCTTAGGCACGTTCGTGTGTGATCCTGGTGAAAAGTCAGAATCTCCCCTGCTAGACATTCGAAACATTGCCGAAGAAGTCAGCGATAGAGGGCGAAAGTATGGCAGTAAAGTGCTCAAACAGATTGCCATAAAAGCAGATGACAACATTGCGACAAAACTCGGCGTTATGCTAGGCACGACAGTGTTTTACAGTGAAATTATTCACTATGAAGACCAAACGCCGATTCAACTGGAGCTCCGCTGGGTGAATAGCCAATATGCCCCGAGTTATTTAAATCAAGACTTCACACAAATCACTCCAAATCAATACCTGTCAGATAATTGCCCACTCAGCGCGATAGAACATACTGTAGAGGCAATTGTGCCTGAAAGCCGTATTAAGCAAGACTTAAAAATGCAAGCCAATGAACCTTGCCTTCTCTTGAATCGCAGAACGTGGAGCCAAGATAAGTTAGTCAGTACCGCCCTACTTTATCACCCTGGTAACAAATATAAGCTGAGCTCAAAAGTGCTCATTTAAGGACAAGATTTATCCTCTAGATCTACGTTTTGATCACATTTTAGCAACATCAATCTTGTCAGTGTTCTTATTTTGCTCTATTTATTTGTATATACATTTAATGATACAAATAAACACAGGGACACAAACATGGATTTGCTGATTGAAAACGCACGTCTAGTTACCATGCAATCGGGAGAATGCGGATACCTTCCAACGCCTCCAGCGCGCATTGGTATTAAATCTGGAAAAATCGTTGCGATCAGTACTTGTGCCATTGGTGAAGACGCACCGCAAACCGAGTCTCTGCTGTCTGCCCAACATTACGCTCAGAGTATCGACCTTCAAGGCAAGTTAGTTCTGCCAGGTTTGATCGACTGCCACACTCATCTTATTTACGCGGGCAATCGTGCCAACGAATTTGAAATGCGCTTAAACGGCGTGCCATATCAAGAAATTTCCAAACAAGGCGGTGGGATACTTTCAACGGTGCATGCGACGCGTTCAGCAACCGAAGCGCAATTAGTTGAGTTAGCGTTGCCACGTTTAGACGGGCTACTCGCGAGCGGCGTCACTTCTGTCGAAGTGAAATCAGGCTACGGATTGACACTGAATGATGAAGTAAAAATGCTCCGTGCAGCCAAAATGCTTGAACAAGAGCGCAAAGTTAAAATCACCACTACACTTCTCGCCGCTCACGCCATTCCGCCAGAGTTCCAAGGTCGTGCAGATGATTATATTGAGCACATTTGTCAGGACATAATCCCTGTTGTCGCAAAGGAAGAATTAGCTACGAGTGTCGATGTTTTTTGTGAATCGATTGGTTTCAATCTTGAACAAACAGAAAAAGTGTTTGTAGCTGCAAAACGCCACGGCTTAAAGGTTAAAGGGCATACTGAGCAACTTTCTAATCTCGGTGGTACAGCCCTCACTGCGCAATACAACGGTCTGTCAGCGGATCACATCGAGTTTTTAGATGAGCAAGGTGTTAAAGCACTTGCTCGATCAAACACCGTCGCCACTCTATTGCCTGGCGCTTTTTATTTTCTAAGAGAAACTCAGTTACCACCGATTGAGTTGTTGAGAGAGCATAACGTGCCGATGGCAATTGCTACGGACGTCAACCCAGGTACATCACCATTTTCTGATCTCACACTCATGCTGAATATGGCGTGCACGCTATTTCGCCTTACACCGCAAGAAGCACTGCGTGGTGTAACGCAACATGCAGCCAAAGCTCTGGGTTATCAAAACTCACGTGGCGAAATCAAAGTAGGGTTTGATGCGGACTTCTCTATATGGGATATCGAAAGCCCTGCGGATTTAAGCTATCAAGTCGGAGCAAAACGTCTGGTAGGTCGTATAGTAAATGGTGAATACATTTCACACGGAGGCCAATAATATGTCTCAATTCGACCTACACTCTCCCCTATTTCATTGGCAAGGCCGTCATGATGCCGAGGACGGCAAGCTTGGTCAGCGAATTCATCACGTTGTTCAACGCCAAAAAGCAGATGAGTTGAGTGCCGTTGCGCATGGCGTCTCATTACTCGGTTTTGCTACCGACGCTGGCGTTGCGAGAAACAAAGGACGCATTGGCGCGAAAAAAGCGCCAGACTTAATCCGACGAGCACTCGCTAATTTAGCATGGCACCAAGACGCCCCACTATATGACTTAGGTACTGTGGTGTGTGAAGACGACTTACTGGAAGAGAGCCAAGCTCTATGTGCAGCAACCATTTCAAGCGCACTGCCCCATACGCCAGTCATCGTGCTGGGTGGTGGGCATGAGATTGCGTGGGCCTCGTTTTCCGGCTTAGCGGAATATTTTAAAGCGCACCATCCAGAGAAGAAGCCTAAAATCGGCATTATCAATTTCGATGCGCATTTCGATTTGCGCGCATTCGAGAGTAACCTCGCCGACATAAGACCGAGTTCTGGTACACCCTTCAACCAAATTCATCATTTTTGTCAACGTAACGATTGGGACTTTCATTACGCTTGTATTGGTGTAAGCCGCAGTAGCAACACTAAAGCGCTATTTGAAAAAGCAGATGCGTTAAATGTTTGGTATGTAGAGGACAATCAGCTCTGCTACTTAAACCACAGTTATCACTTAACTCAGCTTCAGCATTTTATTGACGACTGTGACCACCTCTATTTGACCATTGATCTGGATGTATTTCCTGCCGCAACCGCACCTGGAGTCAGCGCACCAGCAGCTCGGGGAGTGAGTTACGACACTATTGCACCCTTTTTAGAGCGAATTCTTCATTACAAAAATAAGCTAATGCTGGCTGATATCGCCGAATACAACCCAAATTATGACGTCGATAGTCAAACTGCACGATTAGCTGCCCGTTTGTGTTGGGATATCGCCAACGCAATGGCGGAAAAACAGCACAAACCATAATGCATCCCAGATGCCACTGATTATTACGACCAAGCAAGTACTTGGTCATCACGAGAAACTAAAGGAGTCTGAAATGACACAGCGCCAGGGACAAGATCCACGACTTGATACAAGCAGAACAATTCGTGCACCTCACGGAGATAAACTGCGCGCAAAATCTTGGCTAACCGAAGCCCCTCTTCGTATGCTGATGAACAACCTTGATCCTGATGTTGCAGAACATCCACATTCACTGGTTGTATATGGCGGCATTGGCCGAGCAGCGCGAAACTGGGAGTGTTACGACAAGATTGTTGAAGTACTTGAAAGACTCGAAGATGACCAAACGCTTTTAGTTCAATCAGGCAAGCCTGTTGGTGTTTTCCCTACCCATAAAAACGCCCCACGCGTGCTTATCGCAAACTCAAACCTCGTTCCTCATTGGGCAAACTGGGAACACTTCAACGAGCTAGATAAACAAGGCTTGATGATGTACGGCCAAATGACCGCTGGCAGCTGGATATACATTGGATCGCAAGGTATCGTACAAGGCACATACGAAACGTTCGTATCTGTTGCAAAAAAACACTTTGATGGTGAAGCAAAGGGCCGTTGGATTCTAACAGGTGGTCTCGGTGGCATGGGTGGTGCTCAACCTCTCGCTGGTACAATGGCGGGCTTCTCCATGATTGCAGTAGAGTGTGATGAATCACGTATCGATTACCGCCTACGTACAGGCTATGTCGATAAGAAAGCGGCTTCTTTAGATGAAGCGCTAGCTATCATTAAAGAGTCAGACACACCAGTATCGGTTGGTCTACTAGGTAATGCAGCAGACGTTTTCTCTGAGCTGGTAGAACGTAATATCACGCCTGATGTCGTAACAGACCAAACGTCTGCACACGACCCGCTCAATGGCTATTTACCACAAGGCTGGAGCATGTCTCACGCAGCAGAAATGCGTTTGCAAGATGAAGCAATGGTCGTAAAAGCAGCGAAAAAATCCATGGCTGTGCAAGTTCAAGCGATGTTAGAGCTGCAAAATCGCGGCGCCGCAACACTCGACTACGGTAACAACATCCGCCAGATGGCCTTGGAAGAAGGCGTAGAAAACGCATTCGATTTCCCTGGCTTCGTTCCAGCCTACATTCGTCCTCTATTCTGTGAAGGTATCGGTCCTTTCCGTTGGGCTGCTCTCTCTGGCGATCCTGAGGACATTTATAAAACCGACCAAAAAGTAAAAGAGCTAATTCCAGATAATCCGCACTTACATAACTGGCTAGATATGGCTCGCGAACGCATCAAGTTCCAAGGTTTACCTGCGCGTATTTGCTGGGTTGGTCTTAAAGATCGTGAGCGTCTTGGTCAAGCATTCAACGAAATGGTGAAAAATGGCGAACTTAAGGCGCCCGTTGTCATTGGTCGAGACCACTTAGACTCTGGCTCTGTAGCAAGCCCGAACCGTGAAACCGAAGGTATGATGGACGGTTCTGACGCCGTATCAGACTGGCCATTATTAAACGCGCTACTCAACACGGCGGGCGGCGCAACTTGGGTTTCACTACACCACGGTGGTGGCGTAGGTATGGGCTTCTCGCAACACTCAGGTATGGTTATCTGCTGTGACGGCAGTGAAGATGCCTCAGAACGTATTGCCCGCGTGCTGCATAACGACCCAGCAACAGGCGTGATGCGTCATGCTGATGCGGGATACGATATCGCTAAACAATGTGCAGCAGAGCAAGGGCTAGATTTGCCAATGCTCAACGAAGAACTGAAGAAGCTCAAGTAAGGATGAAAGAGATGTTAAATTTAACGCTAAAGCCAGGTCATATTAGCTTAAACGAACTACGCCAAGTGAGCCGTTCACCAGTCAACCTTACTTTGGATCCTGAAGCCATTCCGGCCATTGAAGAAAGCACGCAAGTCGTAGACCGAGTCATCGCGGAAGATAGAACGGTTTACGGAATTAACACTGGTTTTGGGCTATTGGCTAACACACGAATAGCACCAGAAGATTTAGAAACACTTCAACGCAGTATCGTTCTTTCTCATGCGGCAGGTATCGGTGAGTTTATGTCAGATGAAACGGTTCGTCTGATGATGGTATTAAAAATCAATAGTCTGTCTCGTGGCTTTTCTGGGATTCGCCTAAAAGTCATTAATATGCTGACCGACCTAGTCAACGCACAAGTTTACCCTTGCGTACCTAAAAAGGGCTCTGTTGGCGCATCAGGTGACTTAGCTCCTCTAGCCCATATGAGCACTGTATTACTGGGAGAAGGACAAGCTCGCCACAACGGTAAAATCATTTCCGGGCAAGAAGCATTAAAAATCGCAGGTCTAGAGCCTATCACTCTGGCGCCAAAAGAAGGCTTAGCGCTACTAAATGGGACTCAGGCATCCACAGCGTTCGCATTGGAAGGCCTGTTTATCGCGGAAGACCTTTTCGCGTCAGCAACCGTTTGTGGTGCAATGTCTGTTGAAGCCGCTCTCGGCAGCCGACGTCCATTCGATCCGCGCATTCACCGTGTACGTGGTCATCGCAGCCAGATGGACGCAGCACTCGCATACCGTCATTTGTTAGACACATCGAGTGAAATAGGTGATTCGCACACTAACTGTGAAAAAGTACAAGACCCGTATTCTTTGCGCTGTCAGCCTCAAGTGATGGGCGCGTGTTTACAGCAAATCCGCAATGCGGCGGAAGTATTACAAGTAGAAGCGAACTCCGTATCAGATAATCCATTGGTGTTTGCTGAAGATGGTGACATCATCTCTGGCGGTAACTTCCACGCTGAGCCTGTTGCAATGGCAGCCGACAACCTAGCACTTGCGATTGCCGAGATTGGCAGCTTGTCTGAACGTCGTATGGCATTACTTATCGATAGCGCGCTATCAAAACTGCCACCGTTCTTAGTCGACAATGGTGGTGTGAACTCTGGTTTCATGATTGCTCAGGTTACCTCTGCTGCGTTAGCAAGTGAAAACAAAACACTCGCTCACCCAGCGTCAGTAGACAGCTTGCCAACATCTGCAAACCAAGAAGATCACGTGTCAATGGCAACATTCGCGGCTCGCAGATTGAAAGAAATGGGCGAAAACACTCGCGGTATTCTGGCGGTAGAATACCTCTCAGCAGCACAAGGCCTAGACTTTAGAGCACCAAACAAGTCCTCTGAGCGTATTGAGATTGCGAAACAAATGTTGCGTGAAAAAGTATCGTTCTACGATAAAGATCGCTACTTTGCTCCAGACATTGAACAGACAAATACTCTGCTTAAGCTGGCTATCCACAACACGCTCATGCCAGAGAGCTTGTTACCAAGTGTTCAATAACCAAGCATAACTGGCATTTCATCGAATAAACAGATAATGACTTGAAGGCTCTACGTTCAGCGTGGAGCCTTTTTACATACGATTAAACATGTTTATGGCACTATTTATGAACGCCAGTCTACTTTGATGGCTATACTTTAAAAGATAGGCGAGCGAAAAGGTCGTTGTTTATTGTTTTCACAAATAAAAGCGTTGCTAAAGTATGCGTTTTTAACGGTTTATCCGCCGAAATAGTGTCTTATTGTTAGGATACGGTGAAGTTATCACTGGATGGACCATTGCTACGCAGATATTCGCATATAATCCCACACAGTTTTGGTTACTACGTAAAAATTATGTTTCTAACACCTTATTTTTCAAACACTAATCACCAGTTTCAGTTCACTCGCGAACAAGCAAGCCACTTTGCAAAACGTGTCGCAGGTGACTACAACCCAATTCATGATGAAGACAACAAACGCTTTTGTGTCCCTGGGGATTTACTTTTCGCAGTGCTCCTTAGTAAAGAAGGCGTTAGCCAAAAGATGCGTTTTAACTTCTCTGGCATGGTAAACGATGGTGTAGCACTTCATATTGAAAATAAGTGTGACAAAGAAAGCGCTGTTGTTGACGAGGCAGGTAAAGAATACTTACACATGTCCCGTGAAGGTGAAACTAACCACGATCCGGCATTTATTGAGCATGTAGTGACAAATTACGTGCAATTTTCTGGTATGAACTTCCCTCACATCATGGTTCCTCTTATGGAAGAGAAGCAAATGATGATCAACTGCCAGCGTCCATTAGTTATTTATGAAAGTATGGAAGTCGAATTTTCACGCTTAGACCTTACGCATCCAGAGGTGGATTTCACTGGCGCAACATTCGACGTAGAAGGAAAACGAGGTGTAGTCACCTTAAACTTTGCGTTCAAAGAAGACGGTGAAGTCGTTGGCAAAGGTATTAAGCGCATGGTTGCAAGTGGCTTGAAACCATATGACCAAGAAGCGGTTGACGACCTTGTACGCCGCTTTAATGAACGTAAGGATGCATTCCTAGCAAAGTTCGTTAAGGCAGCCTAGTCGACTGCCCTATCAGAAGCGCACAAAAAACGTGTTTACTAAAAGAAAGCCCAACATCGACCGTTGGGCTTTCTTTTTATGTCTCATCCAAACAAAACTAAACGCAATGCTTAGAGCCAACGACGAACATGGTTTTTATAATCCACATACTCTTCACCAAACAATCGCTCTAAAACGCGTTCCTCAGGCTTGATTTGAAACCGATTCATATAACTGACAAATATCACGCCACAAAGCACCACACTCAAGTGCTGCCACCACAAACCAGTTGCTATGATTAGAAGCAATAATGCCGTGTACATAGGGTTGCGTGAAAAGGCAAACACACCAGTTCTTACAACAGAAGATGCCGCTTCAGGTTTTACTGGGTTCACTGTGGTTTTTACTTTGCGAAATTCATACACGCCAGCAATGCCCATGTAGCCAGACAACAAAGTTAATACACCTACTACAAATTCAACAAAGGGTACTCGAATGTTCATGCTCGGCGTCAAAACTTTAAGTCCGTACATCAAAAGTATGACTAGCAAAAACACCACAACAGGTGGGACTTTGAGTTCAAGTTTTCTCAAGATTCATATCCTTTGAAAGGGTCTAAATACGGTTTCTAAAAAGCCCAGTAAAACTGGGCTTGATTTAGTCCGATTACAACAAAGTTAACAATGCCTGAACGGGATGCTTGGGCTTCGTTCCTTCAAAGCGTTTAACTTGGCTGCGGCAAGAATAGCCTGTAATCAAACATCTCTCGTTATCCAACTTATCTAAGCTTGGCTTCCAGCTTAAATTGTAAATATCTTTCGACATCGACAACTTATCAACCTCATGACCAAACGTACCCGCCATACCACAACAACCAACAGGTACCGTATTCAAAACTGCACCAAAGTGAGCAAAAATAGCGCCCCACTCTTTTTCCGCATTTGGCATTTTGGTTTTTTCAGTACAGTGCGCAAACAGATACCAAGGTTCCTGCGCCTTATGCTCTCCGCTTTCAAACGCTTCTAGTCTTGGGTAAAGCCATTCGTGGGCTGTTAGTACATCGAAATTACCTCGCTTACTGCCAAGCACTTCAGCGTATTCATCTCGATAACACAGCACCAAAGCAGGATCGACGCCAACTAATGGGATATCCAAATCCGCTACCATCGCCAAGAACTTCGCTGTGTCGGCTGCTGTGTCCTTAAACTGACGTAAAAACCCTTTAATGTGTTGTGCTTTACCATTCGGCTTAAACGGCAGAAGCACCGGATTCATGCCCAGCTTTTTCAATAACTTAACGAAGTCTTCAACGACATCAGCGTCGTAGTAGCTAGTGAATGGGTCTTGAACAATTAAAACATGCTTGCTCTTTTCAGACGAAGACAAACCACTGAGCGCTTGCAGATCATAAGGCGTTGTCAGCGACTCTACTCGTTGTTTCAAGGTGGGTACTGATAACAACGGCGCATCGACATACCCGACCGTAGATGCCGTTAAACTTTTCACCCACGACTGCTTCAAAACACCATTTACGACACCTGGCGCTTTTGCCATCATCGGCAGCATAGTCTCAATGTTCGCAACCAGATAGTCTTTTGCAGGACGTTGATAACGAGAGTGATAGATGTTTAAAAAACGTGAGCGAAAGCTCGGAACATCGACTTTAATCGGACACTGACTCGCACACGCTTTACACGCCAAACAACCATTCATCGCTTCATACACTTCGTGAGAGAAGTCATACTCGTGACGACGATTGATAGAATGACGTACGCGGTCAATCATGGTTTTGATTGATGTTTTGTTTTCTAGTGTTTGCTTTTCTAAGTCAAGAATATCAATGCCTTGCTCAGTAAGCTGACGCAACCACTCGCGAACCAAACCCGCACGACCTTTCGGTGAATGACGACGATCGGCTGTTACTTTCATCGATGGACACATTGGCGAGCTGGTATCATAGTTAAAACACAAACCGTTACCGTTACATTCCATCGCTTGTTTAAAGCTGTCACGTACTTGAACGTCAATCTGACGGTCATAGTAACCACGTTTGGTATCGGTAACTTTGACAAGCTCTGCATCACTATCCAGCGGTGTACAGATTTTGCCCGGGTTCATTTTGTTGTGTGGATCGAATGCCGCTTTCACACGTCTCAGTTCAGTAAACAACTCGTCGCCGAAAAACTCAGGGCCATATTCTGAACGGAAACCTTTGCCGTGTTCACCCCACATCAAACCGCCGTATTTCGCCACCAGCTTGACCACTTCATCAGAAACTTCGTGCATCAATGCTTCTTGGTGCGGGTCACACAAATCCAACGCAGGACGTACGTGAAGCACCCCAGCATCGACGTGACCAAACATGCCGTAATTCAGAGACTTGCTGTCTAACAGTTCTCGAAACTCTACAATGAAGTCCGCCAGGTTTTCTGGTGGCACACAGGTATCTTCAGCGAATGCGACCGGTTTAGCACGACCTTTTGCTGCGCCTAACAAACCCACCGCTTTTTTACGCATGTTGTAAATACGCCCAATGCTAGCTACATCGTTACAAACTTGGTAGCCGATAATGCCCGCTTCTTCTGTTTCCAACATGGTATCGAGCTTGGCGGTCAATGCTGCAACCTGAGCAGCAACTTCCTCTTCGTCCTGACCTGCGTATTCCACCATATTGATGCCAAGCATCTCTTTATTTGGAACATCGGTAAGTAAATCGCTCACGGTGTGCCAAACGATATCTTGCTTCGCGAGATTAAGCACTTTCGAGTCAACGGTTTCTACAGATAGCGCTTTCGCTTCTACCATCAACGGTGCATTACGCAGCGCAGAGTCAAAGCTGTTGTATTTAACGTTAACCAAAGTACGTGCTTTCGGAATTGGCGTTAGATTTAGCTTCGCTTCGGTAATAAATGCCAATGAACCTTCCGCGCCGCAAAGTACTCGTGTGATATCGAAACGGTCACCGTCTTCATTCAAGGCATTTTTTAAATCGTAGCCCGTTAAAAATCGGTTAAGAGGAGGAAACTTATCTACGATCTGCTGGCGTTTTTCACGACATACGGATTCCGTTACACGTAGCGCCTTGGCAGCAAACTCGCCTTCTTTTGGGTAACCATGAGACAAGTCCGACTCTAAAATTGAACCATCAGCAAACACCGCTTGTAGCGACAAAACATGCTCGGATGTTTTTCCGTATTTCAGAGAACCTTGACCAGAAGCATCGGTGTTGACCATGCCGCCAATCGTTGCACGGTTACTGGTAGATAAGTCTGGAGAGAAGAAGTAGCCATAAGGGCGAACAGCGTCATTTAACTGGTCTTTCACTACACCAGTTTGTACACGAACCCAGCCTTCTTTCTCATTAATCTCAAGCACTTTGTTCATGTGGCGAGACATATCCACCACAATACCTTTGGTTAGCGACTGACCATTGGTCCCTGTGCCGCCACCACGAGGTGAAAAGGTAATTCGTTCGTACTTTTCTTTATTGCTCAGTTTCCCGAGGAGAGAAACATCTTCTGTCGTTTTGGGATGAACGACAGACTGAGGAAGTTGCTGGTAAACACTGTTGTCAGTGGCAACCGCTAGTCGGCTTGAATATTGGCTTTCGATATCACCAGTGAATCCGGCATGCTCAAGCTCTTTCAGAAAACTAAGAACAAGAGGATCGACATCAGTTTGCGAGTGTAATCTTGGTAACATTTGCTTCCTGCCCCTACGACGCTGATCCGATCAGCTGCGGGTTGTGTAATTATTTGCTCACTTCTCATACAAATTGGCGCTAAGCGAAAAAAACACCACAAAAGAGTTAGTGAAGTAATATTCTTTGAATTTCGTCACTTTACAACATTTAAAAAGACGAGCAAATCAGAATCTCGATACAATAATTAAACTTATGCTTTATTTTTTCACGCTTGATGCCTTACATTGGGGAACGAATCGCGTTTCTAGATGAGTTTTCAGAATGAAAAAAAATAAAATTGTGACCACTGAAGATATCCTTCTCAAACTTTGCCAGTCTGTTTCTGGCGTACTTACTTCGGCGACATCTTCTCAAGTAAATTATTCAGCAATGGTGCAAAAAATCCACAAGACTAGCCTCAAACCAGATTTTGGCTGTTTTGTTCTGTTTGATGGCGGATTTACCGGGCTAGTTGTGATTAATTTTACGGCAAAAGCCGCACTGGAGATCTACACTAACTACATGCGTAATATGGGCATGCCAGAAGAAGAACTGGCAATATCTCATACTTCTGACGAGGTAGGCGATGTTCTGGGTGAACTCATGAATCAACTGGTCGGAGACTTCACTAATAAAATTCGTAAAGACCTGCAAACGAACATCACACAAAACCAACCAAAAATGCTGGCGCTGAATAAGCAAGTTATCTTACAAGTTGATACCAACCTTGACCGCCCTCAAGCGCGCAGAGTGACGTTCTCCACCGAAAACAACAATATTTTCTATCTCGAGCTAGCAATGGATAAAACTGAGTTCATCCAACTGGAAGAGTTTGAAGTTGCTGAAGACGAAAACCCAGACGACATTTTAGAGGCAACACGTAAACAGTTGGCTGAGAAAGAATCTAAATCGTCGGGATCAAACGATGATGCCGATGACTTGCTCAACCAGCTCGGGTTGTAATTCTAACGAATCTTAATGAAGAATGGCTTCTTAGACACAAGTACGGCTTCATACTGATTACGACGAACTAAAACGCCAGCCTCGCTTAATGCGAGGCTTCTTTTTATGTGCAGAAATTATCTTCAGTCCCACCTTGTATTTCGTTTTTATGTCAAAAAAGGTAATATGTCTGACTTCATAAATTTTCTGCTTTCGTTACTGGTTGTCGATGGATAAACAAAAAGCTCTGAAAAAAATCGCCAAGTGCTTAGAACTGGGCAATTCCGCTAATGTTAATGAGGCTGCCAATGCTATCAAAATGGCACATCGCCTCATGCTTAAATATGGTCTCGATAAAGACGATATTGAGTTCATCAGAATGGGAAAAACACAATCTTCTCATCTGCTACCAGCGAACATCAGTTCTACCATATTGCGAGTGATTCGCGGCATTAACACAAAATTCGGTGTCGAAGCAGTATTGTTGAATCACAAAGGGCTCAAACGTGTCGAATTTATCGGTGAAGCAGATCGCGCTATTTTTGCTGCATTTGCTTTCGATATTGTTTATCGCGAGATGAACGAAAGTACCGGACAATTCCGAAACAGCTTTGCTGGCACCGGCACCTCTTCTCAGGAAGTGACTCGCCGTGTGAACTCATTTGTATCTGGCTGGGTGGAAGGCGCGATTGAAAAATTGCCAATTATTTCTCCAGATGAAGAGTCGGCCAATAAAATTAATGACTATATTGATAAAGAATTCCAAAACATTGACCGCGAAACGTTCAAGAAGCAATTGAAAGAAGCGATGAAAAACCTAACTGAAGACTACGAAGTAGGCTTAAAGAAAGGTAGAAAGGTTTCAGTTAACCGTGGAGTGGGCGGCGAACAAGCACGCAAAATGTTGGGCGATTCATCGAAATAGCCAGAATAGTAAAGGATTCACATAAGCAGCAATGACTTCGATGTCGATGGGGCTTACTTTGAGAGCTTTGGCAGTATTGATAGGAATTTTCTTACAGAAACTCTTATCAATCTTACTTTCTCATAACAAATATCAATGCTTGTTTATTCATAATTCGCATCCCATTATGAGGCATGGTTTCGCCTCAGTTTTATACGGAGATTTTCCCTTGAAAAAGATGCCTATTGCACTAGCTCTAGTGCTAGCTCTTACTGGCTGTCAAGCCACTCAACGCCAAAATGCAACAACGGGTGAATACGAAACTAACTCCACCACGCAAGGCGCGCTTATTGGTGCGATCGCTGGCGCAGCAATCGGCCTAGCAACGGGTGATGATGCTAAAGAACGTCGTCAGCATGCACTCATTGGTGCAGCCGCAGGCGGAGCGACTGGCGCTGGCGTTGGTTACTACTTTGACCAACAAGAAGCGGAATTACGTCGCGCTTTGCTAAACTCTGGCGTACAAGTTCAGCGTGTTGGTGAAAATCAGCTTTTACTGCGTATGGAAAACGGTATCGGCTTCTCTTCAAGCTCTTACCAGCTTGATGCTAGTATCCATAACACTCTACGCGGTGTTGCTCGCATCCTAGTTGAGTACCCAGATACCAGTCTCGTTATTGACGGTTACACGGATAGCACAGGTAGTGAGTCATACAACCAAACGTTGTCAGAGCGCCGTGCAGAGTCCGTACGTCAATTCCTAGTATCTCAAAACGTTGCACCTGGTCGTGCAATTGCACGCGGCTACGGCGAACGTAACCCAATTTGCTCAAACCAAACTTCTGAAGGTCGTGCGTGCAACCGTCGTGTTGAAATCCAGATCTTGCCACTGAAGTAATTTGGTTGCACCATAACGGTAATAATAAAAAATTACCGGAGCAGGCCTAACCATTATCGTTAGGCCTGACATATTAATGTCTGTCAAAACATCTGCCCTACTCTGCTTATTTAGCCTCAGCTTTTCTGGCTACTCACTTGCCTCTCGAGCTCCAAATGACCCCATCGAACAATACGAGTACGCACAACAATTATTGGCATCAAACGAAGCTGAAGCCTCACCAGAAACGCGCTACTGGCTAGAGCAATCCGCCAACCAAGGTTACCTCCCTGCACAAAAACAGCTCGCGAACGACTTTGCTAAAGGGATAAATGGCGAAAAAAATGAAACACAAGCGTTATATTGGCTAACCTCTATCGCACTCAATGACCCAACCGATCGTGGCTTTCTTCTCGCCGATTTTATTCAGCGCAATCCAGATAAGGTCACAACTGCTCAATTGACTGAAGCCTTGTATCAAATGGCTTCTCAGCATAATCCAGCAGCAGAACAAGCTTATAATCAACTGCTAGAGCTGCGCTTCAACCAACTGCGAGCTAAACAAGTCTCGCAAATAAAGTCGCTCGATAAAAAGGCGGAGCAAACACAAGAAGAGAAAAGCACAGTTGCAACCCCCAAAGTAGAACACTCGCCGTTTCTATGGCTGATTTGGCTAGCGGCGATACTCATCATCAGCGGCTTAAGTTTTCTCGTAATCAAGAAACTTAAGCAGAATAGAAAAGCGTGTGAAGTCAAAGAGGAAAGCCAAAATCAACGAATGGCGGAAAAAATAAAAGAGCTAGAGTTTACGAACAAGCAACTGAAGCGTCAGTTAGAGAAACTATTCAGAGAATTTAAGAAATCCAAAACTCAGGCAGAAAACCATAAGCTAAGCGTCGCGTGTGCTATGTTTGGCTACACACCACAAACCATCCCTGATTTACAGGCAATCAAGCTACGCTATAGACAGTTATCAAAGCTTTATCATCCTGACACAAGGGGCAGTGAAGAAGAAATGAAGCGACTCAATCATGCCTTTAAGCTCGTTTCACAAAATGTTACAAAACAGTAAAAACAGGTCAAGAAACTTTGGCTAGCATGCTTTTAGACCCATATAATCAAGCGCCGCAATCGATCTCCCTCTCAAACAAATTAACAGACATTTAACTTAAGTCTCGCTTTTATGCCATAATGCTCAGCGCAAAATAACACCTAACGACTCAAATTAATCTAGGTGGGGAGAAAATCAATGTTCACTGAAGAAGGCACCTGTGATTGGTGTAAAAAACCTAGTCTTGTAACTCGTCACGATTATTTAGATGGCAAGCACCACTACTCATGTAAAGCTTGTTACGATATGGCGAAAATCGACGTGCGCCTATTTAACCAAGGCGAATTGCAAATGCGCGAACGTTTGCAACGAGCGAGCTAAGCAAGACGGAATCAATGGAACTGATTTTCAAAAGCGCCTTTTATAAGGCGCTTTTTTGATCGCCCAAGCCTATTTCCAATCTCTATCTCGTATTCCCTCCTATCCTACATAGCATGTCGCATCGGTTATCAGCCCTCTTCCACTGTATACAAACCACTGTCCGTGAAAAAACACCTGTATATACAGTAGTAAACCCCTGTATGTCTCTCGTCCAGTTTTCTACTCACCTCACATTTTTAAATTGATGTTAGACATATCAAAAATGAAAAACAACCACATAAATTCAATTACTTAGAATCAAATCCTTTTATTTCCTTCTCAAAAAACCGCAAATAACTTTTGAGAAACTGGTTGATCAGGTCACCAAAACAAATTACTGTATACACATACAGCATGTATAAAGGAACAGTAAGATGCAGTTACAAAGTCAATCTCATACATACTCTCGTTACAACGTATTGGCACAAGCAACTAAGCCCATGGCCGTTTCGGATCAGCTTCTATCTAAGCTGGCTGTTTTATCGCAGCAGAAACAATGGATTTTGTTTACAGCAGACTGCCCTCGTCCAGACTTTGAACAACTCACTGCTTCTAATATTTGCTGTAAAAACGTTATTCAAATGAAGCCCTCTCAACAGCTTTCTGAAGTGGAAATCGTGATTAAAGCTATTCAGTCTGGTAACGCTAGTGCTGTCATCGCATCGAACAAGATTGCCCTAATGAATCAATCAATGCTTCGCGATATTGCTCAACGTTATCAGTGTGAAGTCTTTTTCGTCGAAGGCAGAGTGAACAAGTACCACTAACAAGATCGACGTTATCCATCCTGCATCTCGCCTCCTTTTTAAGGGGGCTTTTTTTGTGCTTTAACAAATTAAGGAAAACGTTTGAATAGTGAACACACCTTAACAGAGCTATGTTTTGTATAAATCAAACATAAAAAGGCTCTAAAAAGAGCCTTTGACGATGATGTATGCACTATTGGAAAGTTATTGCCGTAACAGGCGCATATTTGTATTTAGAATCATCAATATTGTAATGTACTGTGATACTACTTTTCGTGTGCTTTACTGACAACAAAGTAGACAAAAATGTATCAAATGCGATATCACTTTTATTTATGCGAAAGTAGCTAGCATTGCTTGGCATGTTTTCCAATGTGAATAATATGCCACCTGCATGACTATTTTTCCAACTGCCTCCATATAGATTTATTTTACTTACCTTACCAGTGTGGGACTCTGCGTAGACATTGAATGAGATTAATCCGATAAAAAATAGTGTGAGTAGTTTTTTCATTTATTTAATCCTTAAATACCCCAGCTTTTTACTCAAAGTGAAGAAAGAGGGTGCATGCTTTAGCACACCTGAATAATAATGCGGAGTTTGCTTATTTGAACTCTCTTGGTAATCTGGAAGTTAAGACCCAAAATACGTCGACCAACTTTTAATTTGGAATCTCTTATTTAGTCAAGAGACTCTCTGATCATGACATAATGTGGCTTTTCAGAAGCGGTGTAACGTTTGATATCACTGCACTTTTTAAGATTGTAATATTGCATCATTAAAGGCTTTCGTGTTGTCACTGCAGTCAGGGCCATTGATGCCCAAGATTTACACGTTTCAGGAGCAACCCCATTTCTAGATGTATTAACATTACATAATCCAACAGATGACGCCCATGAAGTGCTCAAGATTAGAGCACCATCGCTCTGTATCCATACATCATTGACAAGGCCTTCACAATGAATTGACTCTGCCGTCATGGCGGAAGCAGAGAAAAGACACAATAAGAATAAGAACTTTGTTTTCATGTTGTTCCTTTAATTTAAAAATAGCTTTCCTGAATAGCTAAGAAGTCCAGTTCACATGTCCCCTTCAAAGAGAAAGCTCGCACTTTTTTCCCAGCCATATAAGCTGAAAGTGCTAGAGAAGTAATTTGCTCCAAACCTTTATCTGAGTGTTTTGAGTGCGTAATTATTGCCACTCCGTCACAATCACTATTAAAAATTTTCGCTTGATCGTCAAAATAGATTTTTGTCGCTTTAAAAGTTGCTTGATCGTACACTTTTATGCCTTTAAGACGCCCGTGTGCGATATCTTTCGCGTCTGCTAACACAAAGTTTGAGCACAAACAAAGAGGGATGATTAGGTAATTTAAAATTTTCATACTAGGCTCTACGCTAAAGTGGGAATGCAAAAATCCCTTCGATGGAACAATGCCACCAACCTGTGTGATTGGTTTCTTGGTAACGGATATTCCCTTTAAAGTTTTTGGTAGTCATCATCGTAAGTAAAAGTGAATAAAGCTCCTTGTAGTTAGGGTTAGATTTACTGAGTCTTCCTCCTTTTTCATGACTACAACCAGGCATAGCGCCTTGCTGGAACTCAATGTAAAGTCCGTCCCTTGCGTCATGGTAAAAAGAAACAGGGTATAACTTTTCAATTTGTGGGCCTGTTTTTATCTCAGCGTAAGCGTGGAATGAGCAAAGCGTAATCATCAATAGCAAATATTTTTTCATCAGTATTTCCCATTATCCTGCAGGATCAACTTGGTTAATCACACAAAACGAAGAACCACTTTGGATACCAGAGGTATAAACGGTCACGCTACGTTTACCTGCAAGCCATAAAGCAAGAGTGGTTGATGTCATTGCACTAAATTCTTGTTTAACTAACATCCAACCATACGGAGAACCCTCGCAGTTATCTGGTAGGCCAGTATCAAGCATAATCAATAAGCCTTGCGTCGTTGTTGTTAGATTTTTGATATTCCCTGACAAATAGGTCGACGCGCCAAAAGACACTGGAGACCAAAGCAGTACCCCAATAACAAAAAAACTTATAATTCTACGCATATTTGCGATTCCTTTTCCGTAAGTCATTTAAACGTTCAGTCAGCCAATAAACCTAATACAACAGCTTTAGGTACCGTACTCCCCCAAGGGCTGGGGCTGCACTGAGTCGCCCATACTCGGATTCTTTTTCCAGAAGCAACCGCTGTTAAGGCCTGTGAATACATTTGCTCGAAACTAGGTGTATCGGGAGACAACTTAACCACCTGTCCATTACTGCAATTAAGTGGATTTTGAATGGTGGTTTTAGGTATTAAATATACCGAGCCTTTTTCCGCCCTGATCTCTTGTAGTTTAAACTCCCCTATTCCTGCCGAGTACGCGATAGAGCTATAGATAAAAAAAGAAAATAGTAATATTTTTTTCATTGTAAATTTCGTTTTTTGGTTGAGAAAGCCCATCCAAAGAGTTCAACTCTTTAGAGTATAATTAAACGCATTTGAGACTTGTAATAAAAGCTATCTATATAAGGACGCTTTTACTTTTTACGTCGCAATAAAAATTTATGGTTTTTATTTATCTGAAACTACATACGATATTTTGCATGAACCTTTATCTGATACGCGCAGCCAAATTGGGTGTTCCGTTGTATGTGAGGTTAATATCAAACTATAAATTGAATCATAGTTTTTATTTCCTAGATCTAGTTTTAAATAGTCATAGGTTCCGGCATCACAATCTAACTTTTTCTCATCACCAGACGTCCCAACAGAAATACCCGACTCAGTAATCACTAAACGAGTAATTTTTACATTTGTACAGTGGACACCACTACAATCAGCAAAGCTTTGCCCAGACAGTAGCAATAACGAAGTTAATAGCCATTTTTTCATATTAAAAATCACAGGTATGATCGCTCACCCTAGTTACAAACTTCTTTGTACAGGGTGAGCAATGGATTATAGGAACTAGTCTTTGTATTTCTCTAAAAAGCTATAGCTCGGCTCTGGCATATTACGGGTGTAGAAGGCTTCTGGAACATAATCCGTTTCAAACCCCAAGCGAAACCCGTATTTCTGGTAAGCAAGCTTTGCCAGTGCTAATAACGGCATTGAAAAATAGCCTATTACCTCTTCCTTTAACTTTTTTTGACTCCAATACTTGTGGTGCCCTTTGACCGCTTCATACATCGCTTGTTGATATTCCGCTTCACCACAACCTGATTGATTTAAGACCTTTGTCATCACATTAATCGTTGGTAAATTAATAAGGTTTGCGTGCTCAAAGGCTAAGCCCTCAAGATGCTCCGGCGTACTCACATCAATAAACTTTTGAATTAACGGCCTAACGTCACTAGATTTTATTCCCAGCATGACCATCTGCAGCTCTAAGAAGGTACGAGACCGAACATTATACCACTTAGTGTTTGGGTGATCGGCTAAGTTAGCAAGGTATTCTATGTCGCTCACTTGCTCACAGAATAAAGATAGCCAAGCTAAATCTATAAGATGTGCCCCACTGAGGGCACTCTGTTGTTCTTTCTTCGCTACTAGAGTCACCTCAGCTTTGGGAAGCACCACCGAAATCGTCTCTCCATCACTCAATAGCTCTGACTGTACTAATTTAACATCAAAGTACTGATGCATATCCAACGCTCTAAGACTGGATTCAATATCACCAACCTTGTGGTATAGACAGCTTGTTAGAGAAAGACCTGCAAGGCTCACATCATATAAATCGACTTTGCCACTTTTATAGTAAAAATCAAAGTCATCAAGCAGTCGATTACATTTCATCCCATATGGGTTAGAAAGTCTTTTTAGGTAGTCTGCATGACATGGTATTGGTTTAAAGTGTTCTGTATGAGTCATTTTTCCTCCTACTCAAAAAAGCTGATCGCGCTTTGTTTAAGATTACCCGAACTTTTATCGATAATCTGCTCAACACCAATATATGTAACTTTATCTGCACGTCGTATAGAGTTTCTGGTTTCTGTCAGCCTTCTAAACTCAGCCTGCTGTTCGGTTGTCAGCTCGCGATAGTTACGTTCGTAATATTCATATTTTTCTTTCATTTGTTTATCAATGTGCTTTTGATACTCAATACTGCCTTGTTGAGCACTAATAATACTACCATCTCGATCCTGTCCGACTTGCGAAGTTCCGTAACTTGGTTGTTGCCCACCTTTAGCCTCAAACTTTAACACCTCAGTTGTTCCATTAGGACGCGTTATCTCATATATGCGATCATATTGCTTATTAGAGCTATTATCGAGGTAATCAGCTTTGAGTATTTTGGCAGTACAGCCATCACAATAGTTTTGAGCTACATGGTCAGCCCTCGCTAAGCCAATAGCCTCACTGTATTTTTTGATTTTGGCGTTGTATTCATTTTCAATTCTTTCTCCATGTACGCCGCCGGCACCAACGTTGACAGTCCTCTTAGCTTCAACCAACTTCAAGCGTTCCGCTGTTAATTCTCCAACTGATGAGTTCTCTCCAGTGAGGGGGTTTTTGGCAGCGAAGTCATTGAAGTCACTGTCATCATAGCCTTCAATCCTATCTGCAATGTTCTCTTTACTAGCAGTTCGCCTGTAATTATCACCATCACCCAACTTAATTTTGGACTGATCTATGTTTGCCCATCGACCGTTTTCAGTCAGACGTTTACCGTTTTTCCTTGCATTAACAACATCTCTGTAGGTAATGCTGGTACCAGGGTTTCTCTCAAGATAAAGTCGGTAACTCTTCTTGGTCTCTATTTTCTCCTGTAGATTCGCCAAATATACTGCATTTTGGCTTTTCTTAGTGTCCGCAATGAGTGTCTGCTGAACAAACGGATTGTTTTTATCCACTTTAGCAAGAATTGCTGCTGAGCGAGGGTGTGATTTGATCGCTACATATAGCTTTTCTTCTAATGCTTTGATCGGTAATAGTCTTGTCGCTCTATTTACTACAGCTTCAGCGACCTGTTCCGTTGCAAACTCCAAGAGCTGATTTTCCAGAAACTCTCTTTTTTGCGCATCATCGAGGCTATCGTAGTGTATTGCTGTCACGATAAGTGCATCAGTCGCTTCATTTAGGTGTATTGGTAACGTTGCAACTGCAACTACCCTAGCCAACAACCTAGCAAAAAACCAAGCATAATTATTTTCAACTGCATTCTCACCTGTGCTGGAGGCAATATTAACGTCTAAACCTGCTAACATTGCAGTTAAGCCCGCGGTGAGTTTTGCAACATCAACTCCAGAGTCAGTAATAACTCGAATGGCATCTAAAGTTTTTTGGCTTGGGTTAAAACTCAGTTCTTCAAATTTTTCTTGAATAGCAGCAAGTTGCTCCGAACTATCTAAGTCAGGGCTGTAAGATAACCCAAGCTCCTCAAGGGCATCCCTCAACTCTTTTTGTTGAACAGTTAACATCGCTTCAGTGTAAATCGCCGCTGTTCCTTCAGCTACAACAGCGCCAACCGCACCACTGGTACAAGCCCCTTTGCGATCATCTGCTTCGTTGATCTCGTTGGTGGCTACACCTAGCGTACAACCTAATGCGGCGTGGGAAACATAACGCATCGCCTCGTTGAAACGTCCCTCACTTGTTAATGAGCCAATCTTATTTGCGACTTTTGCTCCAAGTTTTGAGGTCGCCATGTGCATCGCAGACGTTTTCCAACTTTCAAAGAAATCCTTGGAACCACCACCATTGATAATAGTTTGGATACCTGAGGTGACCGCAGACTGAATGACTACATCACCAGCTTGCTGAGCCAATACTGCAGAATCCCAAGAATTACTATTTGTTGCTCCTTGGTCAAAGAAAGTGAAACCTTCAGCTTGTAAATAATCCATAGCCCCAGCAGTAACCGCTGCTATTGCTAACGAGCGCAGGTACTCTTTCTCAGTCAATGACTCCAATGCACCGTCTAAACTATTACCAGCGGCAACTGAACTAATAACAGAGGTAGCAATCGAAACTTGCATAGCAGTCACCGCCGCTGCAGCGGGTCCCGTTAGACCACCTGTAATAGCTAGACCGCCACCAGGCCCCATTACAATAGACACTGCGATCGCAATAATTGCCATTGGGCCAGGGCCTAAGGCACGTGATGTATTTTTTTTGTTTACCTGAACTAATTTTTTATACACCAACTCCGCGTTGTCACGGTACTCAGGATCATCATACAACTCTGCCATCCAACGAAGATCTGGTGCTTTTCGGAAGCTATCTAAAACCTCGTCCAGAGTTTGATTGTCCTTCATTGCCAGCTCAAGGGTTAAACCCTTGGTTGCTTGGATATTGACACCTCCAACTATGCTGTTGTAAACGGCATTTTCATTTTGACGGTCGATGGTAGTCGTCTTCACTCGCCAGAAGTTTTTATTAACCTTCTGCTGGAAGAAGTGATCCTGTTCCTTAGCAAGAAGAAGATTTACCTTTCCACTGTGCGCGGATATATTCGCCCCTTCTTGTGACGCCAATTTGACCGCTTTTAAGTTGATATCACCAAACTCAGATGCGATCACAACGCTCTTACCCGCCTCTAAAGCAGATCGGATTGCAATAGATTGGAACTGACTCTCTTGCAGAGAGGTCCCACCTACTTTGCCGCTCTTCGAAGATTGGTATTGATCGAAGCTGTTTAGGATATGTACACCTTGAGAGGCAAGAATTGACAACACTCCTTCATCAGCAATAAGTTCCGAAGCAACAATTTCTACTTGTCCAGACGCCATCAAGAAAATGCTGTCTTTCGCTTCTAATGTAGAGCCATAGTGTTCAACGAATGAGTCTTTCTCGTTATAACCACCAACCCATTCATTTCTACTATAAGTTGTATCTTGGCTTGCAATCTGAATACTCCCGCCGGCACTCAACTTGATAACATTCGCTGACATATTAGAGCCATGAATTTTGATATCCCCAGAGGTTGTAATGGAGATCGTGCCGTCGGCATTGACTCTAGCGATTTGCCCTAAACGAGTCCCTTGCTCATACTTAGTTGCATAGCGATGAACCATCGTCTTTTGGCCATATTGCTTAGCAATTATGTCAACATTACCGTTAGAGGCTTCTAATTTACCCGTGTTAAATAATGTCCCCCCTACGTTTAGGTTGAGGTCTTCGTCAGCAATAATCTTTGCATGCTCACCAACTGAAAGGTTAGCAGTTGCATTTAGGAACGCACTACGTCGAGTAAGTAATGTCCCCGAGTTAACAGTGATATTACGGAAGTTTGCGTAGTCCCCTGCGACTTCTACTGTGTGTCCACCAGGACGAGCATCATTAATGGTAGCATCGGTTAAATGCAACACAGGAACTAATACTTGTTCGCCATTAATACTGCGCAACTCTGGCCAAATGAAATCATGCTTAAAGGCGTTAACTTGTTGGCGGGTTACTTTTTCACCATATTTTACGGAGTATTTTGCCGCAAAACTTTTCGCGTTTTGGTAAAGGTAGTTAATCTGTTCCTTTTCTGTCCTCGGATCAATGTCTTTTGAACCTGACTGGTAAATCGACATTTTAGGTAAGATTAAACGATCAATTTCGCGTTGCATCTGCATACGAATTAAGCGCGCCTGTACAAACTTATCACCGATTCTTTTATCAACCGGATAATGAGGGAATATAACAGTTATATCACCTACAGCTATTGGGATCATAAGTGGCTCAGGCAAACCTGATTTATTATCGTTCAACAGAGTTTTGTGGAACGATACTAAGTCTTGAGCAGTCTCAACTTTGTTGCTCGCAATATAGTACGCTTTTTCAAATTGGCGTTCTCGGTTATAAACGCGAGAAAACTGAGGAGACGCATTTACATTAGCGGTAATAGTCGCATCATTGATCACCTCCATCGCATTCGCGACTCCTGGTAATATAATTTGACCGACCATAACAAAACTTAGTAGGTATGACGTACACTTTTGCCATAACGGAGGTGGTAGATTAACCTTTATTTCTTTATCTTTCATAAAATATATTCGAACAACTTAAAATTAGCCATTTATGCGTTATTAATATAATCCCTATTCACTATAAATAGTGAGCAAGCTCTAACTTACTGACAGCAATAGTTTTAATGTCAGATTTGTAATATTTACCTTTATACTTATAGGCATATTGATAATTTACCTTGTAATAATTATTTTCCATTTTATATGACACATATTCAGGCTTTATCCATATGTATAATGGATGATGAGCACTAATAGTGCTCTTTGGCATCCAAAGCCTAGTATACATAAGGTTTTCAGCTGCTTCCTGTACCTCATATTTACTCAATACTTTTGTTTCGTATAAGTTTAGCTGTCCATCACTTAACATTTCATGAGGTATGAATTTTTTTAAAGTAGAAAAAGGGAGAGAACTCTCTAGATGATGGTTAAAAGTCCAAACCCCTTCTGCGTCCCCCCACCCTTCGTCGTAGCTTCCAGTAATTTTGAATGTAACATTGACATTTCTTACATCTATATCTGGCCATGATTTAGCAGTGTATTTATTAAGGTACAATTTGTAGTCAATTATTTTATCCAAGTTATTTCTAGAGAAAGATGCATATTCTGCCTCTATATTATCTAGTAATTTCGCGTAGTTTTCTGCGGCTTTATCTAACTGTTTTAATGTATATCCACTACTACGCAACTCTTTTTCCGATTCTTTTTTATCATAAATCTCCTTCCAGTTAATACTAAAAGAATATGGTTTAATAAAGTTGTATTTAGTTAAAATTAAATAGTCATCAGACCATGTATAACCTTTCGGCCAATTTGTAGGTTTTTCTGAGTATCCAACATAATTAGACACACTTCCTTTTATATAATCACCTACAACCTTGACATCATCAATTCTATATTCATAAACAAAAGTATCAAATTTATTTGAAGAATTGAGAAAGTAATATTTATCTAGACTCGTCCTGTTGTCTTCTATAAAACTACCAATTAGATCATGGATAATAGCCTTCTGGTCTATTTCTGATAATGAATTTAAATTATCAATGATCAAATCCGTAGAGTTCTCTATTTCTCCATTTAAACCGTAAACATTCCCCTCAAAAGCAAGCAATGTTTCAGCCTCTGTTCTTGTTGTGACGTACTCTCTATTACAACGTCGATAGTTCAAACATGACGTCATACCTTCAAAATCAGTATTCTCTGTGTCTGTACCTATTTCTAAACCAATGCTTTTAATCGTACTATTAAAGAAGCGCGCGTCTTTAAATGCTTGGAAGTAAGAAACCTCGTTAAACAGCTTACTGCTTTGCACTTTTTTCGGGTCGCTTGTTCCACCGCGACTAAACTGAAAGTCACCAAATGAAAATACACGCCCCGGCGGTGAGTAAGTCAATATTTTTGTTTCAGTACCAGACTTGTAGTAACTTTTCTCGTTCTTTTTGTTGTCATCTTTACTGTATTCAACAACACGGTAAGGATAAGACTCAAAACTGATTTCGTAACGCTCGTTACTAAAAATCGGAGAGTTAATTAAAAATTCGCCACCACCATTCAACCCCATAATGGCAGATGAGTTCAAAACGTATTTACTGGCTTTCAGTCTTAGGCTTCGCTCAGCCTCAATCGCGACCTGGTCAGCTTTGATGCCATTGACTCGAATACCCGCATCCCAGTTGACACTGTCGGCTTTTTTAAGGCGATACGGATTGATATTCTCAATTATCTTCGCTTGTATGTCTAAATTATCTGCAAGAATTGAAGCGGAAACAGTACTGGCGCTGTTTGCATTATCTATCCTTGATTTTGTTTTTGGATCTTCTTGTAACGCCTGCCAAATGCCAAACTGTTTTTTGACCTCATAACCTTCGCCGCCAATGGTTAATGCCTTGTCAAGGAACACGGCTTTATCTGCGCGAGAACCATTAATTACGGCTCCAGACTTTGAGTAAAGTGTCACGTTCTTACCCAACACTTTGCCGCCAAAGCTGTTGTAAATAGATTCTTCCGTCTCTACATCAATGTTTGCTGATTCTACCAAGCCAGTATTGATGAACTGGTTTGCAGATATTTTTACTTCATCCGCAGCAACATAACCCTGTTGATGCACATCATGACGAGCAATCAAAGTCATATCACCACCAATCACTTTTGCTTGCTTATTGCCCTGCTTTAGTATGTGTATATTGCTCAAGCTTTTTAACGAAAGGTGATTATCTGACGACAATTTAGCAGTGGCTTTTACATGAATATTCTGATATTCCTTACTCTTATATTTGCCCAAACTCTGAACAAAAACACCTTCAGTCGGAGCATAAAGTTTACCGTTATGTTGACTGGTACTTAGTGCATCAGACATGGTGCTCATGTCTGCATCTATCGCAATATTGTTCGGGCTAGCAATCGCAATAGTCGCTGCTCGGAATTTACCTTTAATCGTCGACCAGGCAGAGCTCAATGTTGCGGACTTCACGGCTAAATCTTCGTAGCTGACTTTAAGGCGACCGGTAAACATGTTGATGCCACCTGCGCCTACTACCTTACTCCCCCTATCGACAATTATCATGCCTGACTCAGGGTGATTTTCCGCACGTAAGTTAGTATCAATTGTGCCAGAGGTATCAATGGTATCTGCAATCAATTCCAAGGATTGAAGGCCCGGTGACACCAAGCTCTTCACCGTGACTTTTCCACCACCGACCGTGGTTAAATCACCAATGCTATTCACAGTTTTTGCGCTCGATGAGTAACTTGGCGAAGCGGCTGCCATTGTCACGCGACCAACATTATCAAAACTACACTGTTCACAAGTTAATTTGCCACTTGCGCTTCGTGTAATAAATAGAATGTCTACCGGAGAGCCAAGAATCGAGAACTGCTCTTTTAAGGAGATATTGTTGGACTCAATAACAATTAAATCCGCTTTGCCCGTACCGCGCACTCCACCAGATGTATCATCGGTATTAACAACAGTAAGAGGCTTGCCGCTTAACTCAAACTTACTGAATACATTGTAGGAAATGCCATTTTTTGCTTTTGCAGGTACCAGAACATCAAAGTTGCTTGAGGAGCTCTGACGCACCTGAGTATCAGTCCTGCTTGACAGACCGTAACTTGATGCCAACGCATGGCCTGTAAATAGGCTCGCTGAAATAAGCGAGAGAAACGCAATTTTTACGGATTTGCGAACCGAGAAATATCTCATATACCTACAACTGTAAAAAACAATAATTATCATTTGCATTAGAATTCAACTTTAAAGCTATTACACTTCAGTAGCTTAGATTCCAAAACACATCGATCTTGGGGGCTTGTTCGAGACATTGATCCGATTCGTATTGGATGCGCATTTTTTTTCTATCTTTCATTGCTGACAAAGCGGCACTATAAAAAACGTAAGCCTCGGGAGTACCTGACTTCATTGCGTATAGTGCTTTATCTGAACAGTTTGTATCTGTAGCTTGTACTGAGCTCTTAACAAACACTCTACCAGTGTTTTTAGACAGTCCGACCTCAATAATATCAATATCTTTTCGGATGTTCGCATAAGCAGACCCTGTTGATAAAACAAGTGGTAATATCATGGAGAAAATTCCAAACCTCTTTGATTTGAACATGTGGGAACCTTATTTATTTTTCTAGCAACGAGACTCTAACTAATTATCTAAGCTCATGATTATTTCCGTATAAAAATAAGACTAGAAAAGTCATCCTATATATAAATTAAAATTCTAACTTATTCTGTTATTTTAGACTAACCAGAAACCATAAACCTATCTACAATGGCGGAACAAGATTTTGTTTGCTTTGTATTATAAGCAATTGTTACTTTTTTATTAGCCATAAAAGCTGCAATCAATGCACTTGCTTTTACTTCATAATTTGGCGTGGAAAGAGGTAAAATGAATCTTGAGCCACCATCACAGGCGGAAACAGAATCATCTTTATAATTTGGAAAAAATTTCAACCCATCGGAACTTGGGTAAATTTTCTGTATATAGACATAACCACTCCACTTCCAACTAACTGCGTAAACTGTCGGGGCAAGTAGGATTAGAAGAGTAAAAACCAGGACTTTTTTCATTATAAAATCAAAATTTTAAACATAATTAAAATAAAAGGACACCCTGCATTCTTAATATAAAAAATAAAATAATGCCAGAAGAAGCCTTAATGACTAAATAAAGGCACACTTATTGACACTTCACTTAACAGAGCTTAAAAATACGCTAATACAAAGATAGAAACTTCGTCTTTATCACTGTATATTGACAACTTGAATCTATTAAAATTTCATTTTCCATCTTACTAAATTAGCAAAAAATTCAATCACTTCAGTGTTAATTAAGAATTACATAAGCAGAAAATTCTACACAAATTCAAAAAAAAACAAAGCAAAATGTCAAAAAACTGTAAAAAAAAACACAAAAAAAATTAATAACTTAGAGCGCAATCGTTTTTATTTATGAATTAATTTACAAAAAAAACAATATGGTTTTGCATAACATTCTTAAATTAGAGTGATGCCAACATAATTTAGATTTAAATTAATTAGATTAAGCTAAGTTATCCTCGTTATGATACAACTATAATTATATGCAGTGTTTTCTTTAGTGCTCTTTTCTTGTCTAAAAGTCAAAGTATTCTGAGTCTCCTTCAACTTACTGCGTTACCCTGAATATATACTTACGATATTACAGGTGTCCTCTACTATTTAATAAATGTCTTACTAAGAAAGACTTAACTCTACGCTCTTTCATAAGAAATCACACCAATCGATAGCAAACGTTTGCTTTTTCTCTGGCGAGTTAAAATAGTTCTGGTATGATGCCCACATTCGATTTATTCAGCGCCCACATTTTGCTGAATATCTTCTCTTTCTGACGTTTGATTAAGATGATAGGAATGTCGCAATGAGCCTTGCTAATCAAGTACTTGCCGTCAATGACGACCTGCCAATTCGCACCCATAACCCCGTTCATAGTGGAAAAGTTCGTTCAGTTTACTGGTTAACTGAAGAAGACAGCGCCCGACTGATCAAAGAAAAAGGATACAATGTCGCTCCAGATGCGCCTTTGGCTATCATGGTGATTAGCGACCGAATCTCTGCATTCGATTGTATTTGGCATGCTGAAGGTGGTCTTAATGGTGTCCCGGGTAAAGGGGCTGCGCTTAATGCGATTTCTAATCACTGGTTCAAACTGTTCAAAGAAAATGGCTTAGCAGATAGCCATATTCTAGACATTCCTCACCCTTTTGTTTGGATTGTACAAAAAGCCAAACCGGTAAAAATCGAAGCCATCTGCCGCAAATACATCACGGGTTCGATGTGGCGCGCTTACGCAAATGGCGAGCGCGAGTTTTGTGGAATCCAACTTCCTGAAGGGTTAGGAAAAGACAAAGCACTGCCAGAGTTGCTAATGACCCCATCCACAAAAGGCATTCTAAAAGGTATTCCCGGTGTGCCAGAAGCGGATGACGTTAATATTACTCGTCAAAATATCGTAGACAACTACGAAGCATTTAACTTCTCAAGTGCCGACGATATCGCACTCTACGAAAAACTGCTGAAAGAAGGCTTTAACGTTATCAGCCAAGCGTTAGAAGAAATCGACCAAATCTTTGTCGATACCAAATTCGAATTTGGTTATGTTCATGATGCTGCTGGCAATGAAAAGCTGATTTACATGGATGAAGTGGGTACACCAGACTCGTCTCGTATATGGGATGCTAAAGAATACCAAGCAGGTCACATCGTAGAGAACTCAAAAGAAGGTTTCCGCCAGTTCCTACTTAACCACTTCCCTGACCCAGATATCTTGCTAAATAAAGAACGTATGCCAGAGCGCGAAGCACTCGCTCGTGATAATGCTTTACCCGTCGAATCTTTGATGGCGATTTCGAGCACCTACATTGGTATTGCCGAGAAGATTACAGGAAAGCCGATTCATTTGAGTGAGAATCCGAAAGCGGAAATCATCGAAGTACTGAGCAAAGAATACGGATTGATTGACTAGCACTGTCGCTAGATTAGCTAAACGCTTTCCAATAAAAAGTCCGCAATAGCCTGCGGACTTTTTTCGTATTAGGCTAAGTTTAGCCGATATTTAACGTAGTGCCATCTGTTGTGGAGGCTGACTTGGTCGTCACCTGATATGTTCTGTCTTTAATCGTTGATACGAAATACCAGGTCGACTCTGCCTTGTCGGGCGTAAAAATAACGCGCATAAAGCCACGCTGTTTGATGTCTGCCCACTGTAATTCTGACACTAAGTGCGGCAGCGTGTATTCCATTTGAGCGATCGCGACAGGGTCTAACGCGAGGTAGGCCTCTAACCCAGGGGAACTCACAGAGCTAGTCGCAAACTCTACCCCGATAGGATGCTTAGATACGTCTTTAAGCTCACTTGCCCATGCATTGTGCGTATCTCCTGCCAAACAGACAAAGTTACCACTGCTGGCTTTGGCCAGTTGATAAACGTTCTCTCGCTCAACGTAGTAACCATCCCATGCATCTAGGTTATATGGCAAAGCAATGTTATCTAAACTTGGGTCAGAGAGATAACCCGTAATCGCAGAGTTTACCGCTAATAACGCCTCTGTTTTTTGTTCTTCAGTGGCAGTAAACAATTGAAACATCGCGGTCATAACCGAACTTGGCAACTCCATACGAGACATTAACACTTGTTGCCCTAGCACATTCCAAGTTGCGTCGTGCGTACTGAACGCATCCATCAGCCAAGCGAGTTGGTCACCGCCTAACAGCTCTCGGTCTTGACTGCGCGACTGAGCAACTAAACCGCCAATAGCTTCCATCGTTGGTGAGCTGAGCGAGAAATAATCCAACGGTTTATCACGCTCCACAAGTCGCGTGTCGAGCATCATCAAATTGACTAAACTTCCAAACGAAAACTGACGGTAAATCAGCATGTTTGAGAAAGTGTTTTCACGAACGGGCAACCATTCTGTCCACGCGGCGGCAGCAGCTGCACGACGATCATTAAAACTGCCTTCCTCTTCTTGATGGTTTTCCGCACCATTTTTCCAAGTATCATTTGCAAGCTCATGGTCATCCCAGACAGCAATCATTGGTAGGCTCGCATGTAACGCTTGCAGATCAGCATCTTGGCGATATTGCGCATACCGTTTTCGGTAATCATCTAAGGTAATACATTCAGTGCCTTTGCTTGGCTCTCGCCCTAGTGCCTCAGCATCTTCACTAGCGTAGCCACCAGCACCATACTCATAAATGTAATCACCGAGATGAAGCACCACATCAAACGGGTCTTGCTCATGTTGATTTAAAATCTCTCGATACACATGGAAATAACCAGCAGGATAGTTTGCGCAAGAAACAACGGCCATGGATGCCTTTTCTACACCACCCTCTGGTAATGTTTGAGTTTGCCCGACTTCGCTAGTGACATCTCCAACCATGAATCGATAGTAGTAGCGAGAATTTGCGTTGAGATTTTGAACATCGACTTTTACCGTGAAATCTCGGCTCGTGTCTGTGGCAAAAGTGCCACTTTGCACGATATCAGTAAAATTTTCGTTAGATGAAACTTGCCAGCTTACATCTGCGTAGCTCGCTGAGGTTGTAACACGAGTCCAAATGATTACTTGTGTTTGAGTAGGATCTCCACTCGCCACTCCGTGCTCAAAGGTAACCGCAACAGATTCACTAGCATCGCTACCACAGCCCACCAGCCCGGTAACAATCGCAGTTGAAGAGGCTGCTTTCATAAAGTCTCGACGAGACAAAGACATATTGACTTCCTTTCTTATTGTGCTTGTTTTTATGCCCAAATGACGTGGTGACTCAATCATCCTTGTGTGCCAATAAGGGACGTTAATTCGAACTTACAGTACCAACCACTTAGTCGGTAATTTGTCCTAAAAACACAAAGTTAGAAGCTAGTTATGACAATTGCATTTCCAAACGTTACATTTTTGTTAATTTAAGTGCAAATACTCTATATTCATCACATTTCCAAGACCTGTGACAAAAACCTCAAAATAAAAAAGCGACCTACTTTGAGGTCGCTTTTCATTGCACTATTGTTAAGTAGTACATCGATGCAGTGGAAATACTCAGCCTAAAACTTGATGTTAAGAACATCTTGTTCTGACGTGTCCACTTTCAACTGACTGCGAGATTCTATGTACTCGATTTGCTGAACGTCGAGCGAATATGGCATAACGACTCGCAATTCATTGATCCCTTCATGTTTAGCTAGCTGGGTTAAGCGGACCAAATTGGATTCATCACTTTTACGAGAAGACATCGATTTTAATGCGGCATCCCACAACCGATCTTCAGGCTTGCTCAATTCCGCAATGTTCTGTTTCCACATCAAACCGAAAATAGGCGCGATGGTGGCAAATGCCTCTAAAAAGGTCCATTTTTTACTACCTGTCGCTCCTAAAAAGCTAGTGTAGTCGAATTCAATGCACGTCTTTCCTTGTTGATCCATTCTATGCCCCCGACACTCGAAAATGAGATATACCAAATATCGTTCAACTGTTTTGATATAGCAATGGGATATAAAACATTCGTCTTTTATGCACTAATTTACATGCAAAAGGAAATATTAAAACCAGCTTTGTAACAACTGATGTACAGCTTCGCCATATATAAGCATTCAATTGATTAATATTTCAATTAAGAAACTAAAAACAACACGTAAGTAACGATATCAATATGAAATCATTATAGATTCACCAAGAAAATATCAATTCTTGTCACAACGTCATCCGCCTACCTACTTCACATCAATCACTCGACTGGCCTTTTTATACTGTATCTTCCAACCAGCCCAGCGTGGCAACTCCCAACGCTTCGGGTCTCCCTTACGGTTTCCCTCTCGATAAACGACCTGTACTAGCTTGCGAGACGCGTAATACTCAACATCCAGTTGGAGTTCTGGCAGCGAAAGTTCTAAAGGGTACTGCTCCGTGAAATCGTCGTATTCCCATTCTGGAACACCGTTAAATGTTAAGTCTTCCGGTTCAAACAACGCCATATCATCGACATTTTCAACGCCTAATGTTTCCAACTGATCCTTTAACCAGCTAGAAAATGTCAAGGAGGCCAAGTCGTTAACCTCTTCTCCTTCGACATTAAGGCCCAATGCGTTGTAGAGTTTCCAGTGTTGGATTTGTTGTTTTCTTTGAGAAGCAAATCCTGGTAACAGTGTCTCGTCTTCTATCATTTCGACAATAGACTGAACAGCAACATCACCTTGTAACGCTTGATGTTCAGAACAGATTGTTCGCCCGGCGTAGACCAAATGCATTGTTGCTCTTGGCGTCTCTTCTTCATAATTCGTCTCACCTTGTTGCCACTCCCCAAATTCAAGTTCGCGTAATAATGTCAGCGGGATAGGCATCATGACCGATGCGAGGTTTAGTGTTTGCTTAACACCTCGTCCTGGCACGCTATGGCTATCTAGCACGATTGCCGCTTCTTCTTTGTCAGGAAAGCGGCTGTTACGCCCAACCAGCATCTCGACTACGCCATTTCCTAGAGCATCCCTTCGACGAGCTCGTCGGACAAACACAAGCTCAGGGTGCAATGAGGCGATGGAGAAAAAGAGCGCTTCACGTTTATATCGAGAGGCAACGTCAAGTTCCGGTAATTCAAATACTTCTCGCATTTGTTTCGCTAAACCTTGTGCCTCTTCGAGTGCGCTGGCATCAATGACAATGCCCGGAAGTCGCTCCCCCCGAACCAAACGGATCAACAAAGAGACATCACATCCGTATGGCTCCTCTTGAGATAGAAGCTCAGCAACTTCACCTCTTTGTCGCTGATAGAGCTGCGCAGGCACAGATAAGGCGGCAGCCAAATCAATCATTGCTTCCTTCTCTGGCTTCGCTTGAATTCTGGTAACGAGATCGGCAAACAGTGCATCAATGGGTAGTGGATATACTTTTCTACCATGCTGCGTGACATTGCCATCCTCATCAATCGCTTCCATAGATAACAACGTCGAATGAGATGCCTCTAGCGACTTTGGAGGAATTGAGTCGAGAAAATCGAGTGTTGAAAGACGGTACCCACAACAAGCCGCTGCCAGCATGGGCTCGACGAGCTCTTCTCTGTGTAATTCTGGAGGTGTCACCAACTCTAAAGGCGCGTGCTCACCATATAGACGAATACAAGCCCCTTCGGTAACGCGACCTGCTCGCCCCATTCGCTGCGCGGCACTGGCCTTAGAAATGTTGGTTAATGTCAGTGCTGTACGTCCATTTCGTTGTACAGTTCTGCGCTCTAAACCACTATCGATTACCACACGGATATTAGGAATGGTCAGAGAGGTTTCCGCGACGTTGGTTGCCAATACGACTTTCCGTTGCTTTTGTACCGTCAGCGCACGATGTCGTTCTTCATCACTGACCGAGGCATGAAGTTTAACCACCATGACATCACTGCTGCTTTGTAGCATCTGCGCGCATTGGGCGATCTCTTTACGTCCTGGGAGAAAAACAAGAATATCGCCATCTTCATCTTCCAGTGCTTCTTTTACCGCTCCGACAACTTCCTGTTCACATCCCTTTTTGTTCGGTAAATAGCGGCTGTCTGTGGAACGATGTGTCACCGTGACTGGAAAGCAACGTCCCTCCGAACTCAGGCGCTTAGCATTCAGGTAACGAGCAAGCTTTTCGCCTTCTAAGGTAGCGGAAGTGACGATCAATCGATGTTGATTTTCTTGCTTCAAAATGGCGGTTAATAGATCAATATCCCAGCGTCGCTCGTGAAATTCGTCCACTATCACGACATCAAAGTCTGCTAGCTTGTTTTCCGAAAACCAACGCAGTGCAACCCCCGGAGTCACAAATACAACTTCGGTTTTTTCATCAAAGTAGGCATGAAGCTTGATCGCGTAACCGACTTTGCGACCTATTGGCCCTCCAGATTGCTCCGCAAGAAATTCAGCCAGCGAGGTACAAGCAATTCGACGTGGTTCAATAACCAGAACGCGTCCGTGTTTTGCCGCCCACATGGGCAAGCGGGTAGATTTACCCGACCCGGTTTCGGCTTCCACCACAAGATGGTTAAGGCTTACATGATGGTCAAACTCGGCTTGCAGGCTGTCGATAGGTAGTTGAAACATAGAAATTGGATTTGATTTGATGATGCAAAACATTATACCCAAGTAAAAAAATCCTGCTTTAGGTATCTCTAAACAACCAATATTGCCGATATTTTCGTCGGTATCTGAATTTTTTTGCGACATTACATTGATGTGCATCAACGCATGTTTACAACTAAATAGTGAACCCGTTAAAATTTGATGCGCATCCTTCAACCCTACATAAGGCACCCAATGAACAACGATAAACGCCCACTATATATTCCATATGCGGGTCCGGCTCTTTTAGCAACCCCTCTTTTGAACAAAGGCAGTGCATTCTCTGCTGAAGAACGTAGTTCATTCAACTTAGAAGGTCTGCTTCCAGAGTCGACCGAAACTATCCAAGAGCAGGTGGAACGTGCCTACCAGCAATACAAAAGTTTCGAAAGCGATATGGATAAGCACATTTATCTGCGTAACATCCAAGACACCAACGAAACATTGTATTACCGCCTAGTGCAAAATCACATTTCTGAGATGATGCCTATCATCTACACGCCGACTGTTGGCGCAGCATGTGAAAACTTCTCTAACATTTACCGTCGTGGTCGCGGTCTGTTCATTTCATACCCGAACCGTGACCGTATTGACGACTTGCTGAACAACGCAGCAAACCACAACGTTAAAGTGATTGTTGTGACAGATGGCGAACGTATCCTTGGCTTGGGTGACCAAGGTATCGGCGGCATGGGTATTCCTATCGGTAAACTGTCACTATATACCGCGTGTGGTGGTATCAGCCCTGCTTACACGCTACCAATCGTGCTTGATGTGGGTACCAATAACCCGCAACGCTTAGCTGATCCGATGTACATGGGTTGGCGTCATCCTCGTATTACGGGTGCAGAATACGATGCATTTGTAGAAGAGTTTATCCAAGCGGTACAGCGCCGTTGGCCTGATGCTTTGATCCAGTTCGAAGACTTTGCTCAGAAAAATGCGATGCCTCTTCTAGAGCGTTACAAAGACCGCGTGTGTTGCTTCAATGATGATATTCAGGGTACTGCAGCTGTTACTGTTGGCTCTCTACTTGCAGCTTGTAAAGCAGCAGGAACTCAGCTTTCTAAACAACGTATTACCTTCCTAGGCGCAGGGTCTGCTGGTTGTGGTATCGCAGAAGCGATCATCGCACAAATGGTATCGGAAGGAATTTCTGACGAGCAAGCTCGCTCACAAGTTTACATGGTTGACCGTTGGGGTCTGTTACAAGAAGGCATGCCTAACCTTCTTGATTTCCAACAACGCTTGGTGCAAAAGCATACCAATACGAAAGAGTGGGAAAATGAAGGAAATGGCTTCTCACTACTCGATGTTATGCGTAACGCCAAGCCAACGGTACTAATTGGTGTTTCTGGTGCTCCTGGCCTATTTAGCCAAGAAGTCATCGAAGAAATGCATAAACACTGTAAGCGTCCGATTGTCTTCCCACTGTCGAACCCAACAAGCCGCGTGGAAGCGACACCGAACGACATCATTCGTTGGACAAATGGTGAAGCACTGGTTGCAACAGGTAGCCCATTTGAGCCAGTGGTTCATGAAGGTCGCACTTACCCTATTGCACAATGTAACAACAGCTACATCTTCCCAGGCATTGGCCTTGGTGTACTTGCTGTCAATGCAAAACGTGTCACTGACGAGATGCTAATGGAATCAAGCCGCGCGCTCGCAACATGTTCTCCTCTAGCAATCAACGGTCGTGGGGCTCTACTTCCACCACTAGAAGAGATCCACTTAGTATCGAAAAAAATCGCATTTGCCGTTGGTAAAAAGGCAATTGAACAAGGTGTCGCATTAGAAATTACTGATGAAGCATTGAACGTGGCAATTGAACAGTCGTTCTGGCAACCTGTTTACCGCCGTTACAAACGCACTGCGTTCTAAGCTTGAGACAATTCGTTTAATAATTAGCCCCTACCATGTAGGGGCTTTTATTTTTTTATCATCCTAACCAGATTTTGGCATAAATGGGCTTCTCTCTTTTTGTTTCTATCAGATATGATGAGAACTACATTTTTAGTTAAGGATATAAAACGTTTTGTTGTTTTCTCGCATAAGATCAAAGTGGAAGCTGAAATTTTCCTGGAAGCGATTTGCTTTGATTTTGTCGATCTCTGCACTTAGTCTGCTTGTTTCTGTTATTGCCATCGACCGGTGGGTGGTTTTACAAGCCAAAGAGAGCATTTTCACTGAATACGAGCAAATCCCTCAACATGAGGTTGCCGTAGTTCTTGGTACCAGTAAGTACATCGGAAAGATCCTCAACACTTACTACACTCATCGCATTAATGCGGCGATTGAGCTTTACAACCAAGGCAAAGTAAAACAGTTTTTATTGAGTGGCGATAACGCCCACCGTTCATACAACGAACCGTGGACAATGAAACGCGACTTACTTAAAGCAGGCGTGCCTGAAGAAGTGATTCACCTTGATTATGCTGGCTTTCGTACCTTAGATTCGATTGTACGAGCAAAAAAAATTTTTGCTTCGGAGCGATTTCTGATTGTGACTCAGCGCTTTCACTGTGAACGCGCACTGTTCATCGCTGATGCTTACAGCATTGATGCGCAGTGTCTCGCGGTAGCAGGGCCGACGGCCAACAAGCAAAAAACATCGATGCGTGTTCGAGAACTGCTAGCCCGTGTGAAAGCGTTTTTAGACCTGTACATTATCAATACGCAGCCTAAGTTTCTTGGCCCTCAAGAACCTATCGTCGCAGTAAAAGAGCCAAATAAAGCAGCTAACGAGCCTCTTCAAGTCCCCGTCGAATAGAGGAATAACGTGGCTCACAAGCCTAGTAACATTTCTATAAAACAAATGGGTAGTTTTCTACCCATTTCCAATTCTCAACATCACACTTTCTAATTTGCTCTACGATTCAGGCAAAACTCTTTTTCGCATTCAAAGTAACATTTCATCAATAAATAACTACAAGTCAGTTACTTTGCCATAAAAAAACCGACAAAAGGCAATGCAAAAGGAGCACTACCCATGACCGCACTCGCTGTGACATTGAAGAATTGGTTCTTCACTCGCAACAGCATGATTTTGAACGCGAATATCCTATTGTTCATTATCTTGTTTAATACCTTACCCTTTGAACCACAAGTAGTAACCGGCCTGAGCATCTTAGTTTTTGTTGCTATTTTGTGGCTAACCGAAGCGATTCACGTCAGCATTACTGCGCTGCTCATACCACTACTTGCGGTATTTTTGGGTGTGTTCAACACTCAAGCCGCACTGAATAACTTTTCCAACTCCATCATTTTTCTATTTTTGGGTGGTTTTGCACTAGCTGCGGCTCTACATAAACAAAAGTTAGATCAAGCTATTGCAGATAAAGTACTATTGCTGGCAAGAGGAAAAATGTCTGTCGCTGTATTCATGCTATTTGGTGTGAGTGCTGGCCTGTCAATGTGGATTTCAAACACCGCCACCGCCGCGATGATGTTACCGCTTGTGCTGGGTGTGATGACAAAGCTAGACGCCAAGAAAAACCACAACACCTTTTTGTTTGTTCTACTCGGTATCGCTTACAGTGCTTCAATTGGTGGTATTGCAACACTGGTTGGTAGCCCACCAAACGCAATTGCAGCAGCTGAAGTTGGCCTTAGCTTCACTGAATGGATGAAGTTTGGTGTACCTATTTCCCTAGTATTAATGCCAATCGCTATCCTCGTATTGTACACGATGACTAAGCCTGACCTTAGCCACAAGTTTGACCTTGACCATCAACCAGTCGAATGGACAAACGGCAAAATGATTACGTTGGCGATTTTCTTACTGACCGTAACTTTGTGGATATTCAGTAAGCCTATTAACGCTATGCTGGGTGGCTTCGCGAAGTTCGATACTCTTGTAGCCATTGGCGCCATCCTTCTACTTGGTGCTTCTCGCGCCGTCGAGTGGAAAGATATTGAGAAAACAACCGACTGGGGTGTGTTAATCCTATTTGGTGGTGGTATCTGTCTGAGTAACGTCCTAAAAGCAACCGGAACAAGCGTATTTTTGGCTCATAGCTTGTCAGGCTTCCTTGAGCAAGCCGGTATTCTCTTAACGATTCTTGCAGTGGTTGCTTTTGTTGTCTTCTTAACTGAGTTTGCGAGTAACACCGCCAGTGCTGCGCTACTTGTCCCTGTATTTGCGACCATTGCAGAAGCCTTAGGCATGTCTCCGGTTATTCTCTCTGCACTGATTGCCGTCGCTGCATCTTGTGCATTTATGTTACCTGTTGCAACACCTCCAAACGCGATTGTGTTCGGTACGGGTCATATCAAGCAAAAAGAAATGATGCGAATTGGTTTCGTATTAAACATTGCCTGTATTGCTGCACTAACGCTTTTCGCTTGGTTGTTCTGGTAAAAATAGCAAGTTCGATTAGCACTACACTGCTGCTCACGGTAATCGTATCGATAACCCAAACTTCCCCCCTAAGTGGTGTTCAGCAGTTTCCCTCTTGGTGGCCAGTTGGCCACCTTTTTTCTTTCCTTTTAGTGAACGGCTATCAGGCTTGCTTCTTTTCGCAAGCAAGTAAACCATAATGAGCTTCCACTCGGTTGCGACCATTGCGCTTCGCCTGATACAGCACTTCGTCAGCTCTCGCCATGGTTTCTGAGACGCGTTCATTCTGCATTTGGGCAACGCCAATACTGCAAGTTAATGATTCACCGTGCACCCACAAATGATCCTCCACATTTTTGCGAATCATTTCTGCCTTCTCTAACGCTTGTTCAATATTGGTATCAGGGCAAAATACGACAAACTCTTCGCCGCCCCAACGAACGAGTCGATCGTCTGAGTAAATAGAAGTCGCTACCACCATGACAAATTCGCGCAATATGTCATCCCCCATTTGGTGCCCAAATTTGTCGTTCACCTTTTTAAACTTATCCAAGTCCAAATAGAGAATACTGAAGGTGTTATGCCCCCAGCGAACCTGACGAGATTGTTGTTCCAGCCAGTGTTGCACAGCATATCGGTTCATCGCGCCCGTCAAAGCATCTCGATGCGCTAGCTCTGCAAACTCATAGTTTTGAGCTCGCAAAGTATCATTCACCTTTTCCAAATGACGGTGACGCTTTTGCGCTTTTTCATAAGCCACTCTATTTTTTCGTAACTCATGCAGTGAAAAAGCCAGTCCAAGCGCCATCCAAGAGAGTAATAATGCATACAACAATGTTTCTTGCGCAAGGTAAGCGCCTTCAAACTCAATTTTATCAATCACAATTCTATGTTTACCAAGTGCCGCACCAGACCCAGTTGCAATATCAATACGTGTGATGTTTGAAAATTCAGGTGCAGAGTGTTCAATCGCGACTCCGTTATCTACTAACCACCAGGTCATCACCTGAAGATTTTTAATCGGAATTTCGACAATATCGCTCGAACCCGATGGAGAAAACTGCATGCCATTATATTTAATGGTGTACTCGTCGTCCGGCTTGGAATACTCAGAATTATAATTGCGAAGATACAAACGTAGGTCGTGGCTAGGGTTAGCCCCTATTCCTGCCTCTTCATATCGCACCTTCAATCGAATCGTATGGTAGTTGGAAAGGTCAATACCCTGTGTTGGCGTTGCTGAATCGGTATAAACCGAGATTCCGCAATAAGGCCAAGCATACGAGCTCTGCTTTAGTTCACAGCTAAGAACTAGGCTTTGCCGATCGTATGTGATATCTGCCTCACTCACACCTCCTTCACTGGCATCTTTAGTTGCATAGATATTGAAATGCTCAGGTGTAATGGTCAGCTTTCGCGTATCGCCAAGCACACTATAAAGGGCAACCAAACTGATAGTGCAAATAGAAAGAGCAAAGATAAAGTTATGGATCCACTTCATGGGCAAGTGACCTGCTGAGATTATACAATACGTGGGGTTCAATAATTCCAAAAAATGAAATCAAGGTGATTTATCAAGAAATAAAATCGCTTTTTCATTCAATTCTTAGTTTCGACACATAGTAACGGATTTTGAACCGTTATCACGTTTTAAAATTTCTAAAAAGTGCAGCCCAACTTCTATTTGCGAAGCATTTCACAGCCATAATTTTTAGAAAATAAAACACGATGCATAATAATTTAGTGCAAGACATTTACTTTAAAGCTCCTGTCAACCCTGCATCTCTTCTCCACTTCAGTATATACTGTGCAAAAACACAATAATGAGTAATGTCATGTCATTAATTGCAACTGGCACGCTAAACAAAATGCGTGCTTCTCTGGACGGTGCCGTCAACTACCGTCTTCCTGTCGGTGAGGAAGAGATCGACTTAACTCCGTTTCTGGGTAAAACGCTCACACTGACTCACACTGGCAATATTTTTTGTTGCTCATGTGGAAAGAAAACGAAAAAGAGTTATTCGCAAGGCCACTGTTTTGTATGCATGAAAAAGCTAGCAAGCTGCGACATGTGTATCATGAAGCCAGAGACCTGCCACTACGATCAAGGGACTTGTCGCGAACCACAATGGGGTGAAGAGAATTGCATGGTGGATCACTTTGTCTACCTGTCCAACACATCCAGCTTAAAAGTTGGTATTACTCGTCATACTCAAATCCCGACTCGTTGGATTGACCAAGGCGCGACTCAGGGCTTGCCAATTTTTAAAGTAAAAACTCGCCATATCTCCGGTTTAATTGAAGTTGAACTGGCGAAACATATCGCAGACAAGACCAATTGGCGCACACTGCTAAAAGGTGACGGTGAACCTATGGCATTGCAGGACCGTTTTGCTGAGCTATTGCCTTTAGTCGAAGAGAAAATTGCCGAGATAAAACAGCAATTCGGCGAAGATGCCATTGAAGTATTAAACGAAAGCATTACCGACCTTAGCTACCCGGTACAACAGCACCCAACGAAGATCACTTCGCATAACTTCGATAAAAACCCGGTTGTTACTGGCACTTTGCAAGGCATCAAAGGTCAATACCTCATCTTTGATACCGGCGTTATTAATGTAAGAAAATTCACTTCCTATGAAGTTGAAGTTAGTGAGTAATCGCTTGCAGAACGCGTTGATTCAAATAAAAATGAAAAAAGCTCGAGTTTGACTCGAGCTTTTGTTTTTCTATTAGGAAGAAATCGTTAGTTATGCGTCAAGGATGCTTTCTAGCACATCGAATAACATATCGACTTCTTCTATTGTGTTGTAATGCATACAACCAATTCGCACTACACCACCCGATTCTTCTAAACCAAGTTGACGAACTAAGCCCAACGCATAAAAGTGACCATTCCATACACAAATGTTATGTTCACCCAGTGTTTTCGCGATGAACTCTGGAGAATATCGGTCAAACGTTAGCGCAAAAGTTGGCGTGCGGAGTTGGCTATCTTCCTTTGCGATACCGAATAGATTGACACCATCTAATGCATTCAAACGCTGCAAGAAACGCTCACTCAAGCGCTGCTCATGTTGTTCATACAGTTGGTAGCTTTGCTCCAATCGTTGGCGAAGAGGTAAACCGACTTCACCAAATTGAGCCAGATACTCAACCGCAGAAACGACACCAGCAAGACCTTCAAAACTTTGCGTTCCTGTTTCAAATCGACCAGGGCCTATATTAGTGGCAGGCTCGACTTTGTAAGGGCGAATACTGTGGAGCCACTGATCGGCTATGTAAGCAATACCAACGTGTGGTCCGAAAAACTTGTAAGCTGAGCAAGCTAAAAAGTCACAACCTAACGCTTGAACATCAACCAAATGATGAGGCGCATAATGGACGGCATCCACATAAACTTGTGCCCCAACATTGTGCGCCATGCTGACTACTTGCTGTACATCCACAATAGAGCCCGTCGTGTTCGATGCATAAGTCACAGCGACAAGGCGCGTTTTATCAGAAAGAAGGCGGCTTAAATGCTCCATATCAAGCGTACAATCTTCTTCGTTGATACGAACTTGATGAACCGTAACGCCTTTATCTTCTGCCGCTTGCTGCCAGCTGGATACATTTGAATAGTGATCCAAAGCGGAGACAATGATCTCATCTCCTGCTTGCCAATCTCGACTAATCGCGCGACTAAGCTGAAAGGTTAGTGAGGTCATATTGGCACCGAAGACAATATTGCCAGATGAAGGGGCATTAAGTAGAGCCTGAGCCGACTCACGCGCATTTTGCATTACGTCAACGGTCACTTGGCTAGAAAAATAATGTCCGCCTAAGTTAGCGTTGAAACGACCTAAATACCCTACCATGCTGTCTAGTACTGATTGAGGCACTTGTGAGCCACCTGGACCATCAAAAAACGTCACGGGCTTGTCGTTGTGGTATTGAGCCAACGCCGGAAATTGCGCTCTGATCTGATTAAGATTGAAGTTCATTACGCTTATCCGTAGCAGTGAGTACAAATACATCCATATGGCCCGCTTCGTCATCAATAACAGAGCGGATTGGGCACGCGTTATGCCACAGCTTGCTATCAGCCAAGATTGCGACCTCTCCGGTTTCTAGCACTTTACGGAAAAATGGGGCTTGGTTATGGCTGCTGTAAAGCATGATGTCGCCACCGATGATGTTATGGCGTCCCACACCAACCATTGCAATGTGATCAAAACCGTCTTGGTGCACACCTTCAGGTGCTACTTGGGTTTCTTCTTCCAGTGCCCTGATACGGATTTGGTGAATTTCTATTTCTTGACCGTTTGGCAGATGATTCGCATTGACAAACAATTCACACATTTCTCGAAAGCCATCGCTGGTAAGAATATCCTTCTCAATTGGCTCGAATTGTCTTACAACATCACCTTGAAATCGGTTGATATCAGAGGATTGAACAAAGCTATTTTTATTTAAGTCGATGACTTTGCCGTTATCAAAACCAACCACAGAATAACGTCGTAGTCGATACTGACCATCTGCATGTTCGGTACGAGGCAGTTCTTCAAACGATGGGGAAAGCTGCTCAATTGCTGCCATGCTGAGCTGTGTTAAATGTAGAGTATTCTCACGTGAATGTAACATCATTTGCTCCTTTAATGAGGCACATTAATTAACATTTAATTTACACACTAGGTTACGCAAATATTCTGCAATTACCAGCTTTTAACGTTGATAGCTTCAACAAAACGACGAAAACGACATAACAAACCAAATAAAAACACAAAAACAGAGTCATGTTTCAGTTTTACGCTTTGACAATATTTGAAACTAGACTTCTCTACTACGAATAGAATTTTATGCTAGAAGTCAACGTTCTCTATCAATATTTAGTGGGTTCTAATCTATAACCAATTATTCGATCACAATCGTTGTTTATGCTTTTAAAGCACTAAGAATTTCCATACAATCGAGGGAAATGTTACGCCCTTTTTGGAGCCATAATGAGCGACGTAAAACACTGTAAATTATTAATTCTTGGTTCTGGTCCTGCAGGATACACAGCTGCCGTCTACGCAGCGCGTGCAAACTTAAACCCTGTGCTTGTGACGGGAATGCAACAAGGTGGTCAGCTAACCACCACAACTGAAGTTGAAAACTGGCCAGGCGATGCTGAGGGACTGACAGGTCCAGCATTGATGGATCGCATGAAAGAACACGCCGAGCGTTTTGAAACTGAAATCGTATTTGATCACATCAATGAAGTAGAGCTATCACAACGCCCATTTCGTTTAAAAGGCGACTCAGGTGAGTACACTTGTGATGCCTTAATCATATCTACCGGCGCATCAGCAAAATACCTTGGCCTTGAGTCTGAAGAAGCATTTAAAGGTCGCGGCGTTTCTGCTTGTGCAACCTGTGACGGTTTCTTCTACCGTAATCAGAAAGTTGCAGTTGTGGGCGGTGGTAACACGGCTGTTGAAGAAGCGCTATACCTATCTAACATTGCGTCAGAAGTTCACCTGATCCACCGCCGCGATTCATTCCGCGCAGAGAAGATCCTTGTGAAACGCCTGATGGATAAAGTTGAAAGCGGTAATATCGTTCTTCATACCGATCGCACTCTCGATGAAGTACTGGGTGACGATATGGGCGTAACGGGCGTCCGCATTAAAGACGTGAACAGCGGTGCGACAGAAGATATCGATGTAATGGGTGCATTCATCGCAATTGGCCACCAGCCAAACACACAAATCTTTGAAGGCCAAGTAGACATGAAAGATGGCTACATCATCGTTCAATCAGGTCTTGAAGGCAACGCAACACAAACTAGTATCGAAGGTGTATTTGCAGCTGGCGACGTAATGGACCACAACTACCGTCAAGCGATCACCTCTGCAGGTACAGGTTGTATGGCTGCATTAGATGCTGAACGTTTCTTAGACTCACTTGGTGACAAATAACTTTTCACATTTGTGTCATATCCTTAAAGCCCAGCGGTATTCCCGCTGGGTTTTCTTTTGTATACTACCGCCTCATTAAAACAATTATCATTAAGCCTTCACGATGGATAAGAAAAAGCAAAGCAGCTTGAATAAGTGGCTGAAGCAACAAAGTAAGTTAGCCAAGCGCTGGCTTATGATTGCGATAGGCCTAGGCGTACTTTCAAGCGTGTTTTTATTGGCTCAAGCAGCCCTGCTCGCCTCCATTCTGCACCAGTTAATCATTGACCAAGTCGACAAAGCCGACCTCATTTGGCATTTTGTTGGGCTCGGTGGCACGGTTATCGGTCGAGCTGCTTGTACCTGGGGTCGAGAGCTTGCCGGTTACCGTTGCGGGGAGCAAATTCGAGTTTATATTCGCCAACTCATTTTAGATAAAGTTCATAAACTTGGGCCAGCTTACATCAAAGGCAAACCTGCTGGCAGTTGGGCAACGCTCATCTTAGAGCAGGTAGAAGATATGCAAGATTTCTTCTCACGCTACTTGCCTCAAATGTCATTATCGGTACTAGTGCCTTTCATCATTTTGGTTGTCGTATTCCCAGTAAACTGGGCAGCAGGCTTGATCTTCCTGGTCACTGCACCACTGGTGCCTATTTTCATGGCACTGGTTGGGATGAAAGCCGCAGAAGCAAACCGTAAAAACTTTAAAGCGATGCAGCGTTTGTCGGGTCACTTTTATGACCGCTTGCAAGCAATGACAACCATTCGCTTATTCGATAGAACAAAATCTGAAACTGAGACGCTAAAGGGTGCTTCAGAAGTCTTTCGTACTCGTACCATGGACGTTCTGAAAATCGCGTTTCTGTCTTCTGCGGTGTTAGAGTTTTTCACTTCCATTTCTATCGCAATTACCGCTGTCTACTTTGGCTTTAGTTATATCGGGGAGCTGGACTTCGGCTACTACGGCACAGGTGTTACGCTCTTTGCTGGTTTGTTCATTCTGATTCTTGCTCCAGAGTTTTATCAGCCATTACGTGATTTGGGCACGTTCTATCATGCGAAACAGCAAGCGGTTGGCGCAGCAGAAAGCATTGTCGAGTTTCTGGATTTGGAAGTCGATCAAATCAAAGATGGTACCCAAGCGTTAGATAAAAACAGCCCTATCCATATTGAAGCGGACCAGTTAACCATTTTTAGTCCGGAAGGTAAGCAGCTCGCAGGTCCCCTATCCTTCTCTCTTGAAGCCAACAAAAGTACAGCGTTGGTTGGACCAAGTGGCGCAGGTAAAACAAGTTTGGTAAACACAATCCTCGGTTTCATGCCTTATCAAGGTAGCTTAAAAATTAATGGCTGCGAATTGTCGCAACTGGATCTAGCCACATGGCGAGAGGCAGTAAGCTGGATTGGTCAAAACCCGATGCTATTACACGGTAGCATTCGAGATAACATCACACTAGGTAAGCAAAATATTCAGGATGCAGACGTACATTCTGTGTTGAATGACTCTCACGCTGCTGAATTTGTTGAAATGCATGGGTTGGATTATCCGATATCTGATCGTTCTGGTGGTTTATCTGTCGGCCAAGCGCAGCGTTTAGCACTGGCTCGCGCCATGCTACAAAATGGTCGTTTTTGGTTATTAGATGAACCAACCGCAAGCTTAGATGCTCGCAGTGAAAAACTCGTGATGGAAGGCATTAACAAGTATGCGCATGCCACAACGAATTTGATGATTACTCACCAACTTGCGCCTTTACAAAACGTATCGCAAATTCTTGTTATGCAGGACGGCCAGATTGTTCAACGTGGTGATTACGCCACACTGTCGACAGAAGATGGCTTATTTAAAGACATGTTGGAAGCGAACCTCGCACAACGTGAAACAGACAAGGGGAACTTAGATGCGTGATTTACTCCCTTATCTAAAACTCTATAAAAAACACTGGTTTGGTCTTTCGCTAGGTATGCTACTGGCATTTCTGACCTTAGCGGCGTCTATTGGCTTATTAACGCTATCAGGTTGGTTTATTTCAGCCGCAGCGGTGGCAGGCTTGACGGTTGCTCGTGAGACCTTCAACTACATGTTACCAGGTGCCGGGGTACGCGGCGCTGCAATGGCTCGAACCGCAGGTCGATGGGGAGAACGTGTCGTTAGCCACAATGCAACGTTCAAGCTGCTTACCGATCTACGTATCTTCTTCTTTAAGAAACTTGCACCACTGATTCCGGGTCGTGTTTCTACGATGCGTGATGCCGATCTGCTCAACCGTCTAGTAGCGGACGTAGATGCGATGGATCACGTATACCTTCGACTTATCAGCCCTGTCGTGATTGGTATTTTTGGCATATTGAGTTTAACGGCTGTCCTGGCGTTCTTTGATTGGCATCTCGCCCTACTGCTTGGCTCGATTCTTACCGTCATGTTGTTTGTATGGCCAGTGCTGTTCTATAAACTGGGTAAAAATAATGGCGAGAATCTCACTCATCATAAAGCGCAATTGCGAGTGGCGACACTGGACTGGCTTCAAGGCTACAGCGAACTGAGTATCTTTGGAGCAGAAGAACGTTATCGTAATCTCATTCTAGAGAAGCAGAAGCAGTTGCTGTCTAACCAATTTGTGAACGCGAATTTAACGGGCATGGCTTCAGGCCTGCTTATGCTGGTGAACGGCATTACACTGGTTGTGATGCTTTGGTTTGCTGCAGACGGCGTAGGTGGTCGTGCTCCTGATCCTTGGATTGCGCTGTTTGCGTTTGCAACCATGGCGAGCTTTGAGATTCTGATGCCTATCGCGAGCGCATTCCAGTATCTCGGTCAAACGTTGACTTCTGCTCGTCGTTTAAATGAAGTAATTTTGGCTGAACCTGACGTTGTCTTCCCTGAGCAGTCGAAACATAAAGACACAACGTTAGACATTGAATTCGACAACATAGATTTTACTTACCCTGACGGTCAGCAAAAGGTGCTGAAAGACTTGTCACTCTCACTACCGTTGGGCACTAAAACTGCAATTGTAGGTCAAACAGGTTCAGGTAAATCAACACTGATTCAGCTTCTTTGCCGCTACTGGGATGTTAACCAAGGTGAAGTTCGAATCGGTGGTACAAAACTGCAAGATTGGAGCGAGTCGGACCTGCGAGCAGCAATGACTGTGGTCAGTCAACGCGTAGATGTACTAAACGGGACACTACGTGACAACTTACTCATGGCCGCTCCGGATGCAAGTGATGAGCAACTGTCCACTATTTTACGAAAAGTCGAGCTTGGCGGACTTCTGGAAGAGCCGGGGTTAGACGCTTGGTTAGGCGACGGCGGCCGTCAGTTATCTGGTGGTGAGAAACGCCGAATCGGTATTGCTCGAGCATTGCTACGTGATGCCCCAATCCTACTCTTAGATGAACCGACTGAAGGCCTCGATAAGCGTACGGAACAAAAAGTGATGGCGCTTTTCAATGAACACTTTGCTAATAAGACAGTAGTATTCATTACACACCGACTGATAGAGCTAGAAAGCATGGATAGCATCTGTTTGATGGAACAAGGTGAGATCATCGAACAAGGCGACCATCCAACGCTACTCGCTCAAAAAGGTCGTTACTACCAGCTATTACAATCTCTATAATTCGATTTTCAGTGACGAGAAGGGCTCATCAAACGATGAGCCCTTTTGTTATTCCTGTATTATTAGTTACCTAATTAAGCACGTATACAGTGCTGATTTACCGACCAGATTTTTTGAGATAAGCCGCCATTTCATCTTCCGGAACCATACCCCCACCTGTTGCCCAAACAAGATGCGTTGCGTTTTTGAGTTTTTCTTCGTCAAATTTCATTCGAGACTGATAAGCATGGTTATTCGAGACGTGCACTGCCCCAATCATACCGGCTAATGCAGAAGGCTCTAGATTAATACCTTCCAGTTCACTTAACTCACCCAAGTGGTGATACATACGAGCGTCATCAATGGTGTAAAAACCATCAAGTAGCCTTTCCATCGCTCTTCCGACAAATCCCGAGGCACGCCCGACTGCCAAACCATCAGCGGCGGTGATGTTATCGATACCCAAATCTTGTACCGAAATATCGTCATGCAAGCCTGTATGTACGCCCAACAGCATGCACGGTGAGTGCGTTGGCTCTGCGAAAATACAGTGGACATGCTCGCCAAATGCTACCTTCAAGCCAAATGCCACCCCACCAGGTCCACCGCCAACACCACAAGGAAGATAAACAAACAATGGATGATGCTCATCAACAACGATTCCCAAGTCATCAAATTGCTGCTTAAGACGCTCACCCGCAACAGAGTAACCTAGAAACAGCGTCCGTGAGTTTTCATCATCGATAAAGAAACAGCTGGGATCTTTTTCTGCCTCTTTACGACCTTGCGCGACAGCAATACCATAATCTTCCTGGTGCTCTACGACATTAACACCATGTGACTGGAGCTTATTTTTCTTCCATTCCCGCGCATCCGCAGACATGTGGACTGAAACTGAAAAACCCAGCTTCGCACTCATGATACCGATGGACATACCAAGATTGCCGGTTGAGCCAACCGCAATACTGTACTGCTTAAAAAACTGCCGAAACTCATTGCTGAACAATTTTCTGTAATCATCGTTTTCACAGAGCAAGCCGGCTTCAAACGCCACCTTTTCTGCATGAGTGAGCACTTCATAAATACCACCTCTCGCTTTGATCGAACCAGAAATTGGCAAATGACTGTCTTTTTTGAGCATTAAATGGCCCAATATTGGTGTGTCGTATTGCTGCTCCAAACGCACTTTCATATTGGGAATATCCACCACTGGGGACTCAATAATGCCACGCGACGTTTCCGTTTCGGGAAACGCTTTCATCAAATAAGGCGCAAATCGTGCTAGCCGTTCACTCGCCGCTTGAATATCTTTTTCATCTAACCCGACATGAGGTAAGCCTTCCTCCAAGGAAGTGATATGGGGGTTAAACCAACAAACCTCTTCAAGATCAATAAGTGCTGCTAAGAGTGGGAACTGCTTAGTCAGCGCTTCAATATTTGCCTTGGTCATTTTACCTTCCTGGAATGATGTGAGTTGAGATAAACAAAAGCGCCGCAATAGCGACGCTTTGGAGAACAACTATCAGTTTGAGTTTACGCGTAGTTTTTCTCAAACTCTTGCATGAAGTCTACTAACGCTTGAACGCCTTCAAGCGGCATTGCGTTATAAATGGATGCTCGCATACCACCAACTGCTCGGTGACCTTTTAGCGCTTTCAACCCTTTAGAGTCTGCTAGCTCAAGGAAGGTTGCATCCAGTTCAGGCTTAGCAAGTTGAAATGGCACGTTCATCAAAGAACGGTTTGCTGAGTACACGCCATTACGGTAGAAATCAGACTGATCGATGTAATCATACAGTAGCGCGGCTTTAGCGCGGTTCACTTGCTCAATCGCTTTTACTCCGCCCTGTGCCTTCAGCCATTTGAAAACAAGACCAGACAGGTACCATGCAAAGGTTGGTGGCGTGTTGAACATTGATTCTTTTTCTGCCAAAACAGTGTAATCCAAAATACTTGGTAGTACCTGCTTCGCCATACCTAATAAATCATCGCGCACGATAGCAATAGCAATGCCGGAAGGACCAATATTTTTCTGAGCGCCCGCGTAAATCACACCGTATTTAGACACATCGATTTCACGAGAAAGAATTGTCGAAGACATGTCAGCAACAATCGGTTTGTCGGTGATAGGAAGATCGTTAATCTCAATACCATCAATGGTCTCATTTGGACAGAAGTGAACGTAAGCCGCTTCTGGAGCAATTTTCCATTCACTTGCAGGTAGAACCGCGACTTTCCCGTTGATTTCTGTTTTTGCATCAAACACGTCTGGTTCGCAGTATTTTTTCGCTTCAGCTACCGCGCTTTCAGCCCAATAACCACCATCGATGTAAGTTGCCGTATCGGCATCACCAAGTAAGTTTAGAGGAACAGCAGCAAACTGAGCACGAGCACCACCTTGGCAGAACAGCACTTTATAGTTGTCCGGAATATTCAGAAGATCACGTAAATCCTGCTCGGCTTCTTCTGCAACTTTGATGAACTCTTTGCTTCGGTGGCTGATTTCCATGACCGAAGTACCAAGGCCTTGCCAATCGATTAGTTCCTGTTGTGCTTGCTGCATAACTGCTTTAGGCAGACCTGCTGGCCCTGCACTGAAGTTAAATACGTTGTCCGTATTTTGTTCCATGATGCTCATTGCTCCTGCTATGTAAATATTACGAAATTAATATCACGTTTTCGCAGTGATAAAAACAAGAAAAGAGGTCTTACGACCTCTTTTTAAAGACTAAGCGTTGAATTGGAACAAATTCGCAACAACACGAATTACTGTTGTTGCATCAAAGCAGGCATAAGTAGAGCCACCAATGGGAACTCATGCCCATTTTCGAACTTCAATTTGCCTTCACCAATTTCTGCTTTTAATTGATAACCGCCCTCTACTTTTTCGATCAACTCCATAATAAGGAGCTCATCAATCCCTTCTTGAATAAATGGGTAATGCGTTACTAATTCATCAGAGAAGTAAGTGCTAAGTTCACCAGTAGTGGCCGTCACCAACTTCATTGGATCTTGAGTAATATGCTCAGTACCTTCAGGGATGGATAGTTGCCACTCGTTGTGGAACTTGCCGTCACCGAACGCGAGTGAAAGCTCGTTCACGGATAAATCAAAACCTTTGCTAAACAGCGTGTCAACATGCGGCAATAAGCTCGCAATTTCCTGCTCGTCTAACATTGGAGAGCTTTGATAGATAGACATAATTTGGTCAAATGACTGGCTATCCACATCTGCAATTGAGAAATCCAACTTAAAGTTATCGACATCCGTACCATCAGTTAAACGCAGTTTCTTAGCATCTAGGTTCAGCTGACTGTTCAGCTTATCACCAGACTCATTCATCGTAGTGTTACCACGGTAGCTCGCATTTTCAATCAAAAAGACAGGCGTCAAGTTCGCATCAACCACATCCAGCTTCTCTAGAGAGAAAGACTGCTCGCCTAACCAGTAGCCTTTTGCTTGCTTTCCTTTACCTTGCCCTGTCAATGCATTCAGATGAAGCTCTTCACCGTTTTCAAAATCCACTTGAACAGAAGGAACGGAAACTTGGTAATTGAGATCACCCAATACCGTCACATCACCTGTTACTTTTGCAGGGCTTGTAGAAACAGAAACACCTTGCGTTTCGTTACGATAATGCCAACTGTCTAGGTCGAGGATAAATGCTGTATTGCCATTTAGTTGAGTCTGGCTATGCATCGTGAGAGGCAAAAAGTCATTGTCCACCAATTTTGAATCTGCTGTTAGGCTTGTTAGACCGTGGCTAACATCACTGGTTACGTCAAACGTCGTTGGCATACCATCACGCTCTAACTGCGTTTTAAGCTCAGGATCAACAACTGAATAACGAGTCAGCACGACTGAAGACAAATAGCCACGCTGATACTCGACCACTTCGCCTTTAATCATTTCATCATTCATATTGGTAATACCATCTTCAATGATGGGCTGACCAATTTGTCCGACAGCCAATGGCCAACACAGTGCTAATGAGATAGCACCACCAATGGCGCCGATTTTTTTAAGATTTTGCATAACGTCACTTATTAGATATTTTCGGTCAGTCTACCCCAAACCACCTGCGGAGAAAACATTGAGACAAATCAGACTATTGATGCTTATTCTAGTCCATTAATCAGGAATCATACTTGGCTCCCACTCATCATGTCCTTTTATTGTTAAAGTTTGCGTGGCGAAGTTTTAACCGGAGCTAAAACATCTGTGAATCGTTATGCTGTGTTGTGTCTCGACAACAACCCAATCAGTGCTGAACAGTTTCGATTGGAGCTGTCTGCCTTCTCAAGTAAGTTTGATATTTTTTCTGTCGAATCGATAGAAGAGGCTCAAAGCGCTTTAGAGTATCTAGAAGAAAGAGAACAGACTGTTGCTTTAGTTATAGCGAGCCATCACGCTCATTTTAACGGCGTGGATTTTCTTATTGGTTTAGACCGGATGCCACATACCGAGCAAGCAAGAAAAATTCTTATTAGCTGCTCGTCTGATATAGAGGCAATTCTCACTGCCGTTAATGAGGGCAGGCTCGACCACTGCCTCACTAAACCTTTGCCAGATCACGTCTTATTTAACACAGTGCAAAAAGAGCTGACCCAATTTATATTGCGAAACGGTAAAGAAGACCTGCTAAGTTACAGTCAGATATTGGATCATCACAGCTTGTTGCGAGCGCACATCAATAATCAGATGAGCCATTATCAAGCCGGATTCTTACACGACTACCACTCGATGTCTGATACCGAGTTAGCCGAGCAAGTGATCTCCGCTCTCCAGCAATTTTTCAAAGATAATGACGAAACAAGAGCGTGCCGTACATACTCACCTGAACACTTATTAACCGTGGAAGGCGAGCCAAATAGCTTTTTGTGGTTTATCACCGAAGGTGAAGTGGCTCTGTACAAGCGCGATGAACAAGGCATGCAGCGAGAGGTTGTACGCCATAACAAAGGGAATATTGTCGGAGGCATGTCGTTTGTTACTGGGGAATGTTCTTTCTCGACAGCTCTAACACTAACCAAAACAGAAGTTATCAAACTCGATCGCAACGTATTCAATAAAGTGATGCAAAGCGACTCAAACTTACTGCCTCTTTTTACAAACTTGCTCTTACGCCACTTCAACCGCCGATTGCAAAGAAGCATCAACACCAAACTGCAACTTCAAAAAACGCTCGAATCTTTAGAATCAGCCCACCAGCAGCTCATTGAAAGAGAAAAAATGGCGATGCTTGGTCAATTGGTTGCGGGAGTGGCCCACGAACTAAACAATCCAGTAGCCGCGATATTAAGAGGCGTAGAGAATTTAACGCATACACTAGAACGATTACTTAACGATGCGCCCAGTTCCGATATACAAACCAAAGGCATTGAATTACTGAACAAAGCGCAAACCTCAAAACCCGCTTCAACCGCCGAGCTCAGATCACGCGTAAAAGCGCTTAGCCATACTCTTCCAGACCGAGCGTTGGCAAAGAAAGTGGTGAGCCTTGGTTTAGAATCCGATCACGAGCTACTTACCCAACTAACGAGAAAGCAGCAAACGTCTTATCATGCTCTCAATACACTAGAGCAATACCACAAAGCAGGTTCTACACTTCGCTCAATTAATGTCTGTGCAGCACGAATTGCTGATATGGTAAAAAGCCTGAAAGGATATGCTCGGTCAGATGATGAGACCCTGCACTATGCCGATATTCATGAGGGCATTGAAGACACCTTGGTGATTTTCGAGAACAAATTAAAAATGCACCAAGTTTCAACCGACTATGCAAACTTGCCTTCCATCCTTTGTCAACCGATCGCACTCCAACAGGTGTGGACGAACTTGGTCTCTAACGCCATTGACGCATTTCCAGAGAAAGGTGTGTTAAACATACAAACACGCCTTGTAGAAAAAGAGCACACACATTATGCCGTTATCTCATTTGAAGATAATGGATGTGGCATTCCTGAATCGCAAAGAGACGCCATTTTCGAGCTGAACTTCACCACAAAAAAAGAAGGTAATTTTGGCTTAGGTATCGGGCTGTCCATCTGCCAGCAAATCGTAACAGCACACAGAGGGTGGATTGACGTCGAATCAGAGATCGGCCAGTTCACACGAATGACCGTCTGGTTACCAGTCATCGAAGAAGGAGATGAAACATGACCAAGTATTTAATTTTATGTGTCGATGACGAACGAGAAGTCTTGGATAGCGTGCTCCAGGATCTCGCTCCCTTTGAGGAACATTTTATTGTCGAGGGAGCGGAATCAGTCACTGAAGCAAGGCAAGTGATCGAGGAAATGGCGGAAGAAGAAGTTCAGCTTGCGCTCATTTTATGTGACCACATTATGCCGGAACAAACTGGGATCAGCTTCTTAATCGAACTCAGTCAAAATGGTGACACAAAAGCAGCGCGCAAAGTTTTACTCACAGGACAAGCCGGTTTGGAAGACACCGTAGAAGCCGTAAATAACGCGAGTCTCGATTATTACATTGCCAAACCTTGGAAAGGCGAAGCATTGAGAAAGGCAATCGTGTCTCAGCTTACCGCGTTTGTGATTGAGAATGATGATAACCTGCTATCCTGGACTCAAACCCTTGATTCTGAGGCAATCCTCAACGCCATGGCAGAAAGAAGAGCAAGCTTTGGCGAGTAATAAAGTGTTTGGTTCTAACTTGAACTCAACGATGCTCATTGCACCACCTAACCTCGCATAGTCGAACGAGGTTAGAAAAACATCGTTACTTGTCCGAGTGAAATTCTCGGACACTACGTATATGGCGTAGTTTTTGCTTAAACCAAGGAACTATTAAGTTAATTGACAAAACATCGACACATTTTTGTTGGTCGTCGACCTTCCTTTTTATTATGATGTCGGACAAATCAGATTACGGTTCAAGTGGTTGCTTGAATCCATGGAAATAATGAACAAGGTTTATCGTTAGTTATGCGTAAAACACTATTAGCCGCTGCCTTACTAGTGGCATCAAGCCATGCCCTAGCTGCAAACGATCGCAATGCGCCAGCAACTATGAGCAACTTTAGCTACGACTATTTCGAAGCACGTATTGGCGCAAGTCCTGTGACATTTGGTGCTGGATTCAGCAAATCAATTCACCCGAACGCGCATGTGATTGCTCGTATTGACTCTGAGTTTGAAAGTGATTTTGACTCAGCTGCAGGCTTTGGCTTCCATTCTCCGCTAAACAACTGGGCAGATCTTACTGGTGAAATGCTAATGCGCGTTGTGCAACCTTCGAATGAGAGCAGCACAGATGTTGGTATGGAGCTTAACTTAGGTGTTCGTCAATGGTTGGGCCCTCAATTAGAAGTAGGCGGCAAAGTCGGCTACGTTTCTATCGATAACGATGACGATTGGACTGGCTCTGCCTACGCTCGATTCCACTCAACAGAGCTTTTCTCTTTGGGTGCTGAAGCACGTATCAACGATTTTTACGGTGATCAGGTAATGTTCACTACGCGTTTTAAGTTTTAAGATTTGTGCTGTAAGAAAAGAGCAAATTAAAAAAACAAAAACCGAGGTCTCTGCCTCGGTTTTTTTGTCTAATTTAATGACTAACTCAATGAAGTGGTAAAAAACTTCAACGTCCTTTTTCCGCTTTTCACACTTGCCTTTACGACCCGCTAACTCCATCGAAACGAGTCAATCATTGTGCGATCAGCTTCGCTTAGTCACACAGTGCCAATAACTGTTTTTTACGCGGCTCTTGGATCAGTTTCCAATGTACGCCATCAGTTGCACCAGCAAATTTCCACAGTAGCTTTACATCAACATCATTACCGTAAGCCGTTTTAACTTTGTTGAAGACTTTTACAGGTCCAAGTTCTAAAAAGGTTTCTACGTCATCAACACCGGCTTTCTTGACCATACGTTCAAGGGTTAGTTGCATGTTGGGTAAGTCTCTTAAGCGTCTACTGGCAGAGGACTTTTGATATTTCCGTTCCTTAATTGAGTATTCAATTGATTTCTGTACCAGTTCATCAAGCCCTACATATCCGGATTCGAATAAATCGGTTACATCATAATAATTTACGGTTGCCGTCGTCTGTTTTTTGACGTGCTTATACTTCTCACAGCTCAGTTGAGTAAACACTTCATCTAGCCCATTACCACCACGTAAGTAGCAGCAATCATTGCTGACAAGCGCAAACATAGCATCATCGGTGAATAAACCAATACCACCGAACATAGAACGTTTTTGGTACTCACTGAAGGTGCGTACATATTTAAAAAAAGCTTGGTCTGTCATGTCCATTGACCTCTTTAATCTGAATAAATTACCCCGATTAGCGATGTCACCAGATAAACAGCAGCTTATAGCGAATTATAAATGTCGATTTGTTGGCGATATTTTTGTGAGTTGTGCTCACCAACTTGCTTAATCATACTTAACGTTGAAAAATAAGTTAGGACATAGGTCACATATAAAAAAGTATAAATTCTGCATACGTGATTAGTTTCACACTTATTGTTCGTGTGGTGATATTTTTTTGACGCATAGCATGCCTAAAACGCGCCATCATTATGATCTCGCTGGCAATTACGGGCACATAATACGCATTTAATTGATAAAGAATACGCTGTAAGGGTACACTGTACGAAAGATCTCAAGTACAGCGTCACAATGGAACATTTATCATTTTTTTGGCTGCCAAATAATAAAGATAAGCTTATAAACGCACTGGAATCCGAGTTTGCTCAGCTGGTAGAACAGTCCATCTCCACGGGTAAGATTTCGTTACCTCCTATTCCTGATGTCGTGCTTAAAATTCAGCAGTTATGTGTCGAAGAACACACCACGATTGCCGATGTTGCTAACTGTTTATTGGAAGATCCCGGATTAGCAGCGGTCGTTTTACGAGTCGCTAACTCTGTGATTTTCAATCGCAGAAATATCACCTGCAACGACTTAACTACAGCGGTATCTCGTCTCGGAATACTTCGTGTACGTGATATTGTTACCGCACAAGCGATCGAGCAACTTAAACACTCAGTTAATCTCACTAAAGAATGCAATGCCATCTTGGTGAAGAGTGCCGCGATATCTCGTGAGCTCGGTGCCGTCATGGTGATGTTGGTTCAATCGTTTCGTAGCCACGAGCCAGGCACTTATGGTCATCTAGAGCAAGAAAAGGCGTTATTGGTCGGTCTATTAGCCGATATAGGGTTATTTTGCCTAATTAATGAGTACCACTTGTACTTAGATAGGGGTAATTACTTAGACCCAGATATTGCATTGCAGATCTTCCAAACACGTTGTTCTGCCACAAGTAAACTGGTACTTGAGCGTTGGGGGTTTGACAACGACTTCAGAGAAGTATCCTCAAATGAAAAATACGAGCTAACGCGACCAGAAGTGAGTTATCTCGACATCGCTAGAATTGCGCATCATTTATTGATGTTCCGCAATCACGATGAACGCATTGACGAACATGAAGTTGAATTCAACTTAACTGGTGCAGAAGTCTTGTATGAACTTAGTAACATGAGTGATACTGACTTCAATGATCAAATCCGTGCTGTACTCAATGCTAGCGGTTTGTAATTTATCGCTTTCTGATAATACCTTATCCGTGATAAAACGATTCGCTCAAGGCTGAGCTGTGTGTGGTGAAATGTCTTTAATTTCAACCGATAGATAATTTGATTTATGCGTGTTGATGTTATCTCAAAAAGGAATCATTGAGCTTTATGTTTTCAGGGATGCTATTTATTTTCGCTCCGCTTGTGGTGGGGTATCTAATTCCTATATCTCGATCTTCGTTATTGGAGAAGATCAATCAGTCAACGTCCTACCTTATTTACGTCATTTTGTCGTTGATGGGTCTTAGCTTAGCGGCGCTCGATAATTTAAGTAGCAACTTACAAAGTATTCTCCTCTATGCGAGTACGTTTTTTTTGTGTCTAAGTGCCTGCAACCTGTTGGCTCTGCCTATTATTGATAAAATTATTCCACTCCAGACCAATCAGAATCAAAAGAAACTACCGTTATCTTCGATGGCTTTAGAGTCTGTTAAGCTTATCGTGGTCGTTGGCGGAGGGTTAGTGGTTGGCCTGCTGTTACCCATTGATTTGAGTTGGGTAGATACAGCAAGCGAATGGATACTCTTTCTACTTCTATTTTTTATTGGTATTCAGCTGCGCAATAGTGGACTTACTCTGCGTCAAATCCTATTAAATAAACAAGGAATGGCCATTGCGGCTGTTGTCATCGCAACATGTATGCTTGGTGGCGTTCTTGCAGCGGTGCTTTTGGATCTTCCTCTTTATCAAGCACTCGCAATGGCTTCAGGTTTTGGCTGGTATTCCCTCGCAGGTATTTTAATGGGTGACGCTTTTGGTCCGGTATTTGGTGGCGCGTCGTTCTTGATTGAATTGATGAGAGAGCTAGTCGCACTGGTTGCCATTCCTCTCTTTATTCGTAGCTATCCGTGCACCGCAATTGGTTATGCCGGTGCAACAGCAATGGACTTCACCCTACCCGTTATTCAAACCACCGGTGGTGTGCGTTGCGTTCCTGTTGCTATCGTTAGCGGCTTTATTTTGAGTTTATTGGTACCAGTTATGATGCTTTTCTTTGTATCACTTGCTAGCTAGATCTCAGGTTTTCGTTTTAACATCCATTACAATACGGCAAAAATTTAAATACCCAGTTAACGTCAAAGTGGTCAATATTTTTTGGCAAGACCCCTCTTTCTTTTCGTCATTCAGCCCAACGATTTGTCACGACCAAATAGAAAGAAGGGAGAAACATCAACTGATGTGCATTGCGTTAATAAAGGGATAACAACCAGAAGGAAGAAAAATGAAACGCTTTGTCGTTGCAGCGCTCCTCGCTACAAGCTCAACTTTTACGCTTGCCGCAGATCAACAATGTCTTGCTAGCAAATACGATGGCTACGTCGATGCCTCACTACAGTGGTATCAAGATCTTGTTGATTTGACGGTTACCCAATATCCAGATCTGAAAGAAGTTAGTCAATGGTTCTTGGATGGACGTAAACATCACTTTGAATTAAACCGCGAAGCGGTTCACTACTTTCTAGAGAACGACCCTAGCCGCGTTGCGACGGAACAGCCAATCGAAGCATGGTTAAAACTAGAGCAACATGACGTTAAGCAGTTAGCGACCCGAAGCGATAAGTTAGGTGAAGTTGCAAAACAGACATTTAGCGACCGTCAATCAACTAACCATCCAAAAAACTACGAGCTTCGTTCAGCATTCGCTGATCTGCTTAGTCATCCCCAACAAATTGATACCGCACTTAATAAGTACAATCAGTCAATAGAAAAGATTGAAAAGCAGAAATGTGACTAAGATTGCTCGCATTAGTCGTTGATTAGCATTCGAAAACACTAGAATGTTTTAACGTACTCAATCTAGAATTTTTTAATGTGAATATCGTAACCTTCACCTAAAATTTTCATTTCTACAACTTGGGTTTCAACAATTAAAACGGGACTTTGCGCCCGTTTTAGTTTAGATTGTGCCGCTCGCATTACCAAAATAACTACAAAGATTCTTTGCTATGGTTAAGGAACAAAAAACCGCTGATGTTAGCTTTGAGAGCTTGCTAAAGATCTTCACTGTCCCAGAAGGTCCGGACTCAACGTTAACTAAAATTGACGAGAGCCTCTCGCGAAATCTAAATCAATTTCTTCGTGAACACATCGTGGCAGAAGAAAAGCCTTTACGCGAAATCGAAAAAGACTTTTCTTCTGCTCAGATTCCTGAGCAGCCAGAGTTCGTGTCAGATCATACAGAGCACTTACTCGACACTTTGGTGTCGCACTCAGTTCACACATCTTCACCAAGCTTCATTGGTCATATGACATCGGCACTGCCTTATTTCTTGATGCCACTGTCAAAGATCATGATCGCCTTAAACCAAAACCTGGTAAAAATAGAGACTTCCAAAGCCTTTACGCCACTTGAGCGTCAAGTTTTGGGTATGCTGCATCGCTTGATATATGGTCAGAATGATACTTTTTACAATCAGTGGATGCACAGTGCAAACCACTCATTAGGCGCATTTTGTTCCGGCGGCACCATTGCCAATATCACTGCGCTTTGGGTAGCACGTAACAAAGCGTTAAGAGCCAATGGCTCATTTAAAGGCGTTGAGAAGGAAGGCCTTTTTAAAGCCATGAAGCACTATGGCTATGATGGCTTAGCGGTGCTAGTGTCTGAGCGTGGTCACTACTCCCTTAAGAAAGCAGCCGATGTATTAGGGCTAGGCCAAGAGGGCTTGGTTGCGGTTAAAACCGATGCCAACAACCGTATTATTGTCAACGACCTGAAAGCGAAAATTGTTGAGCTCGAAAAACAAAATATCAAGCCTATTGCTGTTATTGGTGTGGCAGGCACAACAGAGACAGGTAATGTTGATCCATTGCCTGAAATCGCTGAAGTCTGCCAAGCTCACGGCTGTCACTTCCATGTAGATGCCGCATGGGGTGGCGCAACACTTATGTCTAACCATCACCGTCACCTTCTTAAAGGTGTGGAAATGGCAGACTCAGTAACTATTGATGCGCACAAGCAGCTCTACATCCCGATGGGCGCTGGTATGGTTCTGTTCAAAGACCCTGACGCAATGAAATCCATAGAACATCACGCTCAATATATATTGCGCAAAGGTTCAAAAGACCTAGGCAGCCATACATTAGAAGGTTCACGTTCGGGTATGGCGATGTTGGTCTACGCCGCAATGCACATCATAAGTCGCCCAGGTTATGAGCTTCTTATTGACCAAAGCATTGAAAAAGCTCGCTACTTTGCGGATTTAATCAAACAGCAAGATGATTTCGAATTAGTTTCTGAACCAGAGCTTTGTCTGCTCACATACCGTTATTTGCCGCCATTCATCCGTGAAGCATTAGCACAAGCAGAAGGCTCACAAAAAGAACAACTGAATGAGCTGATCAATGAGTTAACACAGTTTATTCAAAAGCGTCAGCGCGAAACGGGCAAATCGTTCGTTTCACGTACAAGACTGAACCCAGACCAATGGCAACGCATGAATACGATAGTGTTTAGAGTGGTTTTGGCAAATCCACTGACCACAAAAGAAATTTTGAGCTCAGTGCTTGATGAACAACGCGAAATCGCCAAGCAAGCACCAAATTTGATGAAAAGAATTCAGCAGCTGGTTGTTGATATTCAATCGTCTTAACGGCCAGATCAAGTTACATCAATTTGAAATTTTTTTTCGTTTTGATGTAACTCAAACATCATTATCGTGCGACTAGCGCAACAAAACTTCGTTTACACATCCAATTCTGTAGTTTTTACAACATTTTGTTTGAGGCCTGTCAAATTCTCACTAAATAGTACCCGTTATTGGTTTAGACTGATTGAAGATCAGGTTTATACTGATTCTATGGCGCTGGTTGTTTTCGTTAACGCCCCACTCTACTCCGGAATCTTCGTGTTTCCTTTCGTTAGCAGAGCCAGCGAGTTGTTCTCTATACCCTCGTGAACACTATGAATACATTAGAAAAAATTCAAAAAAACCTGGAGAATTTCAGTAAGTCAGAGCGCAAAGTTGCGGAAGTAATTATGGCGTCTCCACAAACTGCAATTCATTCAAGCATTGCAACGCTGGCTAAAATGGCTGACGTTAGTGAGCCCACTGTAAACCGCTTCTGTCGTCGTCTGGACACCAAGGGCTTTCCAGATTTTAAGCTTCACTTGGCACAGAGCCTAGCAAACGGCACCCCTTACGTTAACCGTAATGTGGAAGAAGACGATGGCCCAGACGCGTACACCCATAAGATTTTCGAATCGACGATGGCCTGTTTAGATGTCGCGAAAAATAGCCTAGATCCAATGCAAGTGAACCGTGCGGTCGATTTGCTAACGCAAGCGAAGCGCATTTCATTCTTTGGCCTTGGGGCATCATCTTCTGTTGCCCGAGACGCACAAAACAAGTTTATTCGCTTTAATATTCCAATTACTTGTTTTGAAGATATTGTTATGCAGCGCATGAGTTGTATCAACTGCAGTGATAATGATGTTGTGGTTCTTATTTCTCATACCGGTCGAACAAAGAGTCAGGTAGAAATAGCGAACCTTGCTCGTGAAAATGGCGCAACGGTTATTGCGATTACAGCGAAGGATTCTCCTCTAGAAAAGGCAAGCTCGCTGGCCATCACGCTCGATATTCCAGAAGATACCGACGTTTACATGCCAATGGCAAGCCGGGTTGTACAAATGACAGTGATTGATGTGCTAGCAACTGGCTTCACTCTTCGCCGTGGTACAGGTTTCCGTGAGAACCTAAAACGCGTAAAAGATGCGTTGAAAGACAGTCGCTATGACAAACTAAGCCAGTACTAAGCACTAAAGCTTAGTCAATACTTTATCTAGGGGAGCTCAAGGCTCCCCTTTTGTTTTAATGCTGCTAAGGGAGCAATCACCCTAAGTCGTTGACACTCGATAAGTCCGTTCTTGATTCCAGTACTTCAACAGAACTGACATGTTGTGCACTCTCTGCTACACACTCTCCACTACAATCACAGACTTGCTGCAATATGTGTATCAAACGTTCCTGATTAAGAGGTAAAGGATTCCCTTTGATTGCCATTGATTTAAGCGCATCATTCGCCACTTGCTCAAAAGAGGTTTGGCATACTCCAAATTGAGCCAGTAGCGGTAACGCTAACTTATCTAGCACCATATTTACCCAAAGAATTCCATCGTGTTCGTTAGCATTTACTCGCTCAGTGACTAATTGGGCCAGCTTACGATAACGACTTATCACATCATTCCTACCCGCGAGTTTAGCAGCGTTAATGTTCTCCTGCATCACGTGCGGAGCTAGGCGAGCCGTAATAACGCTATGGGGGGCGTCTAACTTGCCTCCTAACGCCGATGCTAACCCATGAGCAGCACCTAATTTGGCATTAGTAATCGCCATACCACCAAGCAATGCAGCGAACGATAAATCAGAGCGCGCCTTATGATTATCTTGCTTACAAGCGGCAATCACTGAACGGCTTAAACGGCGTAGCCCCTCTTCGCAGACCATATCAGTAAGAGGGTTTGGCTCACCACACACATACGCTTCCATTAAATGAGTGAACGCATCCATTGCGCCACGTCCAGATGTGTATTGGTCGGTCCCGTAAGTAAGTGTCGGGTCTACAATGGCAACGTCTGCGAGCATATCAGGGCTTCGAAGACTCACTTTCACTTTATCTTGTCCAGATTTCAGCACAGCATTTCTGGTCACTTCTGAACCGGTGCTTGCTGTCGTAGGAATTGCAATAAAATGAAGAGGCTTTGCTTTTAAAGGGACGCTTCTTCCTACCACTTCTACGTAATCGTAAACATTGCCTTGATTGGGAATAATGGCAGCTAAGGCTTTGCCCATATCGATGACGCTGCCACCACCTATCGCAACCACCATATCAGGTTGGAATTTTCTACCGAGCACTGCGGTCTCTTCTACCATCGTGATGTATGGTTCACCAACGATAGCTACGTGCTGGTAACGCATATTTTGAGCTTTAAGATATTGGATAATGGGGGCGGCTCGTTGGGTATCCTGCCCAGTAACCAGCAAAACACTGTAGCCAAATTGGTTAATAACGGACAATGAAGATTGAAGTGCACCTTCACCAAATATAATCCTTGTTGCAGTCATAAACTGAAACATACACACCCTCCCAAAAGAATATACCCAAATAACCTCTCGCCCTCTGATTTAACACTTATGTAAGAGTTGAAGTTATTTGCGTATAGCCAAAATAGATTGCTATTTTTTTAAACAAAAAAAATTGACCAATTCCACCTTGCCATCATTAACCCTTTAGAATGTATGTTTTTTATGCGTCACTTCACATACTTCAGAGCCGTAAAATAAGCACGCGCGTTTAGTTTTTATTCGATAGATTTCACCTATAGAACCAAGTGGTAATTGCCGCTTTATTTCCGTATCTGGATCGGGCATAGTTACTCCAACAAAAGAAAGCGCACTCAGCCGCTATGTTTTGTACGCTTTCAAAAAAGAATAGATTTAGGAGAAATAAGATTATGTTCGTTGTTATCTTTGGTCGCCCTGCATGTCCTTTCTGTGTTCGTGCAAAAGAGCACGCAGAAACGCTAAAAGCAAAACGTGATGACTTCAACTACCGTTACGTTGATATTCACGCTGAGGGTATTTCTAAAGCAGATCTTGAGAAAACAGTTGGTAAACCAGTTGAAACCGTTCCCCAGATCTTTATCGACCAAGAGCACATCGGTGGCTGCGACGAATTCGAAGCATACGCGAAAGAGCACCTAGGTCTATTTGACGAGTAATAAAGACTGTTTTCAAAAAAGCCGCTTCATGCGGCTTTTTTATTATTTTTCAGCTGGTTATTACGTTAAGTCAACTAATGGTAAAACCTAAAAAAATTCACTTATCTTTTTGCTATATTTAGTTACAATTCACAGTTCTTAATCTTTTTTGGCACACACTCTACCGAGCCACACAGTGAACATAGACGTCGTATACCTTCTTGAGCAAAACCCTATCCTTCTAATCTTCGTCGTATTAGCCATTGGCCTTGCCATCGGAAAAATTCGATTTGGCAAATTACAATTAGGCAACTCTATTGGCGTTCTTATTACCTCTTTGGTAATGGGCCACCTTGGTTTCTCATTTAATGCAGAAGCTTTAACCATTGGCTTTATGCTGTTTATCTACTGCGTTGGCATTGAAGCTGGACCAAACTTTTTTGGTATATTCTTCAGAGATGGTAAGCATTATTTTATTTTAAGCATGACTGTTCTCGTGTCTGCGGTCAGCTTAACGTATGGTTTGAGTCACTATTTCGGCCTCGATTTTGGCTTATCCGCCGGTATGATGGCAGGCGCATTGACCGCAACGCCAGTACTGGTTGGTGCACAAGATGCTCTTAACTCTGGCCTTGCGACTATACCGCGGAATATGGAATTTTCTCTGGTATTAGAAAATCTATCCGTAGGCTACGCGATGGCTTATCTGGTCGGCTTAATTAGCATGATCATGTTTGCTAAATTGTTGCCAAAACTGCAAAAACAAAACCTTTCTGATTCCGCGCAGCAAATCGCACAAGAGCGTGGCCTTGGAAATTCAAGCCAGAGAAAAGTGTATTTACCCATTATTCGAGCTTACCGAGTGGGCCCAGAGCTAATTGACTGGACTGATGGTAAAAACTTGCGAGAACTGGGTATTTATCGTCAAACTGGCTGTTACATTGAACGAATCCGTCGCAATGGTATTCTCGCCCACCCAGATGGTGATGCTATCTTGCAAGAGGGAGATGAAATTGCACTGGTTGGCTTCCCTGACAGCCATGCTCGCTTAGACCCTAGCTTCCGTAATGGTAAAGAAGTATTCGACCGTAACTTGCTTGATTTGCGCATCGTTGAAGAAGAAATCGTCGTAAAAAGTGACGCTATCGCTGGTAAGCGTTTATCGGATTTGAATTTGTCTGAGTTTGGCTGTTTCTTAAACCGCGTAGTTCGCGCTCAGATTGAAATGCCTATGGACTTAGACATTGTGCTCGCTAAAGGGGACGTCCTTCAAGTGAGCGGCGAGAAAAGCCGAGTACATGGACTGGCGGAAAAAATCGGTTTCATCTCGATCCACAGTCAAATGGCCGATTTGCTCGCTTTTTGTAGCTTCTTTATTTTGGGTATTCTGTTTGGCCTCATCACAATGACGTTCGGTCAGGTGTCTTTCAGTTTGGGTAATGCGGTGGGTCTTCTGTTATCCGGTATTACGCTTGGTTTCTTACGAGCAAATCACCCTACTTTCGGTTATGTCCCACAAGGGGCGCTGAATATGGTCAAAGATCTAGGGTTAATGTTCTTTATGGTGGGAATTGGTCTAAGTGCAGGTGGAAAGATGTTCGAGCACCTAACGCAAGTAGGACCAAAAGTCATTGGTTTGGCATTTATTGTCAGTGTTGTGCCTGTAGTTCTGGCTTACTTAGTTGGCGCACACGTACTCAAGATGAACCGTGCTCTGCTCTTCGGTGCCATTATTGGCGCCCGTACTTGCGCTCCAGCTATGGATGTCGTTAACGACTACGCTAAGTCCACCATCCCTGCCCTTGGTTATGCGGGTACCTATGCGATTGCGAATATTTTAATGACGCTAGCTGGTACGATTCTGATAATACTAAGTTAATACTCACTTTGACTATGAAATACAAAAAGGCGCTCAATGAGCGCCTTTTGTTTATTGGTTATCTAGTCTGTGATTCGATTAGATTTGAATGAAGTCTGCTTCAACTGCTGGATTCACATCCGCTTCGTAATCTACGCCTTCAACGCCGAAACCAAATAGTTTCAAGAACTCTTCTTTGTACTCAACGTAGTCAGTCAGCTCTTTTAGGTTCTCAGTCGTAATTTGAGGCCATAGCTCACGACAGTGCTGCTGAATGTCGTCACGAAGTTCCCAGTCATCCAGACGTAGGCGGTTCATCTCATCAACTTCTGCCGCGCTACCGTCTTCTTTGTATAGACGTTGGCTGAACATACGGTAGATTTGTTCCATACAGCCTTCGTGTACACCTTCTTCGCGCATTTTCTTGAATACCATTGCGATGTACAGTGGCATAACAGGAATTGCAGAACTCGCCTGAGTTACAACAGATTTAAGTACCGCAACATTGGCACTACCACCTGTTGCTGCTAACTTGTCGTTTAGCGCTTTCGCTGCACGGTCTAGGTCCATTTTTGCTTTACCTAGTGCACCATCCCAATAAACTGGCCAAGTTAGCTCAGTACCAATGTAGCTGTACGCGACGGTCTTACAACCTTCAGCAAGAACACCAGCATCAGACAACGCATTGATCCAAAGTTCCCAATCTTCACCGCCCATTACAGTGACAGTGTCTTTGATTTCTTCTTCTGTTGCAGGCTCAACGCTAGCTTCGATGATCACATCTTTGTTGGTATCAACAGCCGTTGATGTGTAAGTTTCACCGATAGGTTTAAGAGATGAACGAACTAATTCACCAGTTTCTGGCATTTTACGTACTGGAGATGCCAGTGAGTAAACCACCATATCGATTTGACCTAAGTCTTCTTTGATCAGCTCGATAGTTTTCTGTTTCGCTTCATTTGAGAAAGCGTCGCCGTTTAAGCTTTTTGCGTACAGACCTTCTTCACGCGCTAGCTTTTCAAAAGCAGCGGCATTGTAAAAACCTGCTGTACCTGGCTTCTTCTCAGTACCTTCTTTTTCGAAGAAAACACCGATAGTTGATGCACCGCCACCAAATGCCGCAGCGATACGAGAAGATAGACCGTAGCCACTTGATGCACCAACAACAAGAACACGCTTAGGTGCGTTTTTGATTGGACCTTGCGCTTTGGTGTACGCAATTTGTTCTTTTACGTTAGCTTCACAACCAACAGGGTGCGTTGTAGTACAGATAAATCCACGAATTCTAGGTTTGATGATCATATTCAACTTCCTTTAAAAAACCTTGTTAGGATAAAAGTTTCGTTGGGATTTCGCATCTAATTTCTGTAAAAATGCTCTTAAAAGGCAAGTGGTTGGAGCACTATCCCACCATCCACTCCCCAAGAATACAAAAAAGCACCTCATTGAGGTGCTTTTCTTAACATTAGTTGTCTATTATGCCGCCGGATTCAACTGCGACTTTTTTGGGCTATGAGTTCGCACTTCAGAAAAGTCATGACTAAAGTGGTCAACTTGAATCGCCTTGTAGCGCAATTTATCTGCAGCCATGATTTGATCAATTTCTTGTTCAGTTAACACGCCTGCTTCAAATGCTTGCTGCAAACGATCATGTAGCAGACCTTTACGAGCCACTTTACCATCCTTCGCAGCCTTCATAAGTTTACGCTCCAAAGGTTTAATGTCGTACATTGCAAGGAATGCATTCTCCATTAAGCCTACGCTGTCATCCTCTGATTTTCCGATGTAGCACAGATGCGTGAGGCGATCACGTTGCGCGCCTGGCGTCATCATCGCTTCAGCCAAATTCACACACAGCTCATCACTTGGCTTATTGAAATGATTACCAAGCGGGAACAATAGCCCCTTAAGCACACCGCCAACGTATTTCACAGGGAAGTTGGTGTAAGCCTCATTTAATGACTTAGAAGCGTTATACAAACAGTGTTGAACAGCGTAATGAACGAAGTCTAGATCGCCTTGTTGACGGCCTTCATCTTCATACTTTTTCAAGGCAGCAGATGCCATGTATAGATAGCTTAATCCATCACCCAAACGTGCGGAGATCATTTCTTTACGCTTCAAGTCTCCACCTAAGGTTAACATCGCAAAGTCTGCACTTACTGCAAGTGCACGACTGAGACGAGTAATGTCTTTGTAGTATTGCTGCGTTGGGCCACTCATGTGCGCGTTAACAAATCGAGAACCAGTTAGTGCTGCACCAAATGCACCGAATGTATTACCGAGCGCGTGCTTGATGTGTTTAAAGAGTAAGTTGTCAAATTCTTTCGCACCTTGTTCAGAATCTGGATTCGCCGCTGCTTCCATTTCTTTTAGAACATATGGGTGACATCGAGTCGCACCTTGACCAAAAATCATCAGGTTACGAGTCAGAATATTCGCGCCTTCAACGGTGATAGCAACCGGGATACCAAGGTAATGTTTAGCAAGATAGTTCATTGGGCCATCTTGAATCGCACGACCCGCATGGATATCAAACGAATCATTTAGAATGGTACGCGCGATTTCCGTCATGTGGTACTTGGCAATCGCGGTTACAATCCCAGGTTTTTCTTTCATATCGAGAGAAGTCGTCGTTAGCGTACGCGTCGCTTCTAGTAGGTAAGTAAGACCACCAATGCGCCCCATTGCTTCTGCAACACCTTCAAACTTACCGATCGACATTCCAAACTGTTTACGCACGTAAGCATAAGCACCTGTTGTACGTGTAGTAAGGTGACCAATCGCTGTGCCAAGCGCTGGAAGAGAGATACCACGACCAGCAGAAAGACACTCAACTAGCATACGCCAACCTTTACCTGCGTAATCAGCGCCACCGATCAACCAGTCCATAGGGATGAAGACATCTTCACCACGAGTTGGGCCATTCATGAACGCAGACCCCAGAGGATCATGGCGCTCGCCTATCTCGACACCTTCATGGTCAGCGGGAATCAACGCACATGTAATGCCAACCTCTTTCTTGTCACCAAGTAGCCCTTCAGGATCCTGCAGTTTAAATGCTAACCCGAGCACTGTCGCAACTGGCGCAAGCGTGATGTAGCGTTTATTCCAACTAACTCGCACGCCAAGCACTTCTTTGCCTTCATGGGTGCCGTAACAAACCACGCCTTGATCAGGTATGCCACCTGCATCAGAACCCGCTTCAGGGCCAGTTAGGGCGAAACAAGGGATGTCTGTACCATCAGCTAAACGAGGCAACCAGTAATCTTTTTGCTCTTGCGTACCATAGTGCGATAGCAGCTCACCAGGGCCAAGAGAGTTTGGTACCATTACCGATACCGCGGTACTGATACTTCGAGTCGCAATACGAGAAACAATGGTTGAGTTCGCCAAAGCGGAAAATTCACGACCACCATATGCTTTCGAGATGATCAAAGAGAAAAATCGCTCTTTACGTAGGTACTCCCATACTTCAGGCGGTAAATCCCTGTCTTCTTTGACAATCTTCTGGTCATCAAGCATTTCTAGCAGAGTTTCAAGCTCATTATCCATAAATGACTGCTCTTCTGCCGTCAGTGTAGGCGTTGGATAATGATGCAATGTTGTGAAGTTTGGCTTGCCTGTGAATAGTTCGGCATCCCACCATACACTACCCGCTTCCATCGCCTCTTTCTCGGTGCTAGACAGAGGTGGCAATACTTTTTTGAACACTTTAAAAGCCGGGTCACTAATCCATTTTCTTCGTAGAGAGCTCATAGTTCAGATCCTTTTGTTCACGTAACCGCTCGGGGTATAATCTTATTATTGGTTTAACTTTCTTATTTGTCTTATGCCAACTGCTTTGCTGACATTCCTGCTGACAAATATGGAATCAGTAAATCGACGACAGATTTCACATCGACTTCCTTTTCAAACTTACTTTCTGCCAGCTCCGAAAGAGCTTGGCTTGAAGCCATCGTAAATACACAGGTTCCTAACGTGAAGTGCAGTCGCCAAAACAACTGTTCTTCACATAGTTCCGGGTTCGCCTTCATTATCGAGAAAGTGAAAAGGTTCAGTACCTCTTCGTATCTGGTGGTAATGAACCAGCGTAGATGACCTTGAACGTCTGTATAACCGCGGCCAATTAACAACATAAATAGCGCAGTACCATTTGGGCGTACATCATTTAATGTACGTAAAGGTAATCGCAATGACTCAAAGACATCGTCCATGTTGTAGCTATCGCGCGTGTTTAACTCAATTAATGAAGTCTTAATGCTCGGCATTAGTGCTTCTAAATACCTATCTAAAACCGCTCTAACCAGCGTTTTTTTATCGCCAAAGTGATAGTTTACCGATGCTAGGTTAACGTTAGCTTTACCTGTTATCGTTCTTAGCGAAGTATCATTAAAGCCATGTTCAGCAAAGAGTCCTTCTGCGACATCGAGTATTTTTTCTTTTGTTGATGTTCTCGGGGCCATTTTAATCACTCGTATTAAACAACTGTTTGAAAATATACTCCCGAAACTTCAGATTAACAAATGATTAACATCACACTTTAACCAATTGGTCTGACCAGACAATAAAAGGTGTGATCTAATCTTTTGAAATTCAATCGAATACTCCAGTGAAGCTTGTCAGAAGAAAACGATCAAATTTCTCAGTCCATCGCAATTGAAACGCTAACAATAGCCTTGGCGGCTCGGAGTGAGCGACGAGAGAATGAAATACATCTTCGGTTCTAGGGGAGATAAAATGAGAAACACAGAAGTTAGTAACTTCGCCAAGTTGGTAATCCATCTCGATTTTTCTATTACTTTCGGGTGTGTAAGAAGCTAGAAAGCATTAAGTAGAAATTTTTTGAAAAAAAATGGAACTGTTTGGAAAAGGCTCGGTCTGAATATACGTAACAGTTAGGGCATTTGAAGTTTCACTGGCCGTCAAACTTGTTTCCATCTAATTGTTACGTTGCTGCTTTTTTCTTATTAACTCCTATGTTTGTATCCGCCCAGTCAAATTTTCGGCTGGGCTTTTTTTCGCCTGTAGATTTACCAAGCGCCTCTTTCGATGATTTGCCCCAACTCCATAAGCTAGACCTTAGTTGGTCACAAAAGTAACCAGCCTGAAGTGGTTGATGTGCCGATCTGCAGACATAAAAAAGCCTCCCGAATGGGAGGCTTTACTAAACAGTGTGTATCTTACGCTTGCGCTTTCTTAGGCAAAGAAAAGTGCAGTAACGCGTAGCCAAGTAACGCGGCTGTCGTCGAGCCCATTAAGATACCTAGTCGAGCATAGGTATCAAACTCAGGGCTTACATTTCCAAACGCTAAAGAGGAAATGAATATAGACATTGTAAAACCGATACCACACAACACAGATACCGCAAAGATATGCTTGAAGTTAATGCCTTCCGGTAGCTTAGCTACACCCATTTTCACAGCAGCCCAACTAAAGGTGAAGATACCTAGAGGCTTACCAACCAGTAGCCCCAAAGCAATACCTAATGGCAGCATTGAAGTTAGGCCTGACATCGATACGCCTTCTAGCGAAATCCCCGCATTTGCAAATGCGAATAGAGGTAAGATACCAAATGCCACGTATGGATGAAGTGCATGCTCCATGTGCTTAAGTGGGGAATGTTCGCCCTGTTTACCCTTAAGAGGAATAGCAAAGCCGATCACTACGCCTGCAAGTGTTGCGTGAACACCAGATTTAAGTACCGCAAACCATAAGATCGCGCCGACTATCATGTATGGCGTCAGTTTCGTTACTTCCTTCGCATTCAACATGAACAGGACACCAGTCATGATGAAGCCAACAAGCAGCGCCATGCTAGAAAGATCACCTGTGTAAAACAGTGCAATAATAACAACCACGCCTAAATCGTCGATGATAGCGAGAGCTAACAAAAACACTTTAAGGCTTACTGGTACGCGCTTACCTAGTAGCGCCATGATACCTAGAGCAAATGCAATATCCGTCGCAGCTGGAATGGCCCAGCCAGAAACCGCCTCTGGGTCGTTAGCATTAAACGCAACGTAAATAAGAGCAGGGGCTAACATACCACCAACCGCTGCAATCGCAGGGAAAATTGCGGTTTCTTTTGATTTTAGCGCTCCTTCAAGTAGCTCTCGCTTCACTTCAAGGCCAATAAGTAAGAAGAAAACAGCCATTAGGCCGTCATTAATCCAGTGAGAAACTGACATACCGAATACATAAGTATGCAGTACAGATTGATAAGTTTCGCCCAGCGGTGAGTTAGCAATGGTCATCGCAATTGCCGCTGCAATTACGAGAAGAATACCACCTGCTGATTCCATTTTGAAAAAGTCACGAATGACATCGTTCATGGTTTCGTCCTTATATTTATTATCTTAATAAACGATTAACAAAGAGTGATAAGAGTGTATAGCTGTCGAAAACTTTAGAATAATCGCTTCTTCAGAGTATAAACTTCGGTTTTTTCGATGTTAAGTTTACTATACATCGTATTTTCCAACATGACACTCAATTTTGATCGGAGATCGTATTTGTTTTTGTCGCACCAAATATTTATCAAGATGATGAGAAAATCAGCATAACACGGCTTGTACCATCATGATAACCCCGTACTTTTGAGAAAAAGCTACGAAGCTTCGCGCACTAAAAAACCACCCGTAGGGGGTGGTTTTCTTCACAACTCAATAGCCTGTCAGCTGCATAAAGCCCCAAGCCTCATTGGAGCCGGAAGCTAAAGTAGGCCCTTCCCAGTAAGGTATTACAAAGGGTAGCCACATATCTGACTTGATAATGCGGGTAGTCAAATTAATTTGATGCTTCGGAATATTGATAATCCACTGCAAAGGTAACCTTCTTCCATTGGATAAACTGGTCACTTGCATTGGTTTAATACTGATATCATCGTCTGAGAGGTTGATGACTTTACCTGAGCGTGTCGACAACGTGCCAAACACGTGCGGTGTTTGCCCATGGTGACGATAACGGCTAACAGTTAATGCTCGACCATCATCTAAATTGAAAACAAACCAATCCCAGCCTTGTTGCCCCTCACCAATTAAGCCGCTGCCCCACTCTTTTTGCGCCCAAGCAGAACCCGTCACTGAGAATCGCTTACCATTTAAGCTTAAGCTGCCTTTTACTTTTAAAAATGGAGCACTGAAGCTGAAAGAAGCAACAGATTGCAACGCATGTTTAACTTGGAAGCCTTTGTCTCCATTCACCACAAAGGGGCCGCTTGTCATGGTATTGAGCTCAAGTCCAAACGTATCAGTATTCACATTCAAGTTGCCCGGGAAAGGCGTCGCACCGAGTGATCGCCAAGTCCAATTATCAATCCATAACCTGAAAGGACGATTGATCATACCAGCTTGGCCTATCCCACCTCTAGCTACCCGTTGCTCTTTCCATACATGCGAGCCATGACTGACGACAACATGTGAAATGTACAATTGAGGGTTCTGCCAACCGCTGGTTTCTCGCTCGTCCGTCGCAACCCTGAAATAGCTCCATTGAACATTGTAGATCTTGCCTTGCTCATCTTTTAATTTCGCAAAGTAGTGCCACCATTCATGCTGATACTCGGGATGAAAGCGAAAGTCTGAGGGTAAAGAGACATGCTCGTTAGGTAGTACAGGCTCGAAAATCGTTTGATTTTCACGCGTTAAGATAGAATCAAGTTCGCTTTCTCGTGTTGCTGTCGCCTCTAACCAAAAAGTTGAGTAAAAAGCAGCCCCAGTCAGAAAAGCGAACGTAACAACAATGAGCGTTGAAACCAACAAGCGTTTTTTAGAGCCCATTTTTTTCATTACAACGCGTCCCTTAATGACTTCATCGGTGTACTTTTGATCATTCTAATAACTGGCAATGCGCCAGCAACCATGATGGCAAGCATCGCCCAAGCAATGGTTTGAGCATACTCCCATGGAATCGTTTGAAGCTCTAGAGACCAGCCAAATGATTGCTTAATGATAATATCAACGATCAAATGTGCGAGCGCCAAGCCGAGCGGCACTGCAATAATCGCAGAAATGGCTCCGAAGACGAATAGCTGCAAACCACCTAATACGACAAGTTCTTTTCCGGACACACCCATGCACCTTAATAAGGAAAAATGCCGCTGCCGTGAAAGTTCTCCTGCCAACGTCGCAAAGAATAAACCAAACACGGCAATAATCAGCGTGATATTGCCCAAGGTTCCTGCTATAGCAAAGGTATGATCAAACACTCTCATTGCTTGGCTATAAATATTACCGTTATCAAACACACGATCTTGCGGAAGACGGAATACATTCTCTAAGCGATTTTTCAGCCCTTCTCCATTGACGTTATCTTTTAATACTACGCCAAGACCAACATTACCCGTACCTGCAAATGCATACAGCCAATTCCGGTGCGACATCATCACCTGGTTATATGGGTTTCCATAATCGTAGTAAACGCCTACGACTTGCCAATCACCACCAAGCGGTTCCTGCAAGTTAATGAAATCGCCAGGGCGGATATCCAACTTCAAGGCCATCGACTCGCTGACCATTAAGCTCTTGGTAGCGTGCAGTTGATACCAGTAATTTGGGACACCTAACTTGACGGTAAGTGAGTCTAGCTCACCTTCAGAAGAGCCCGTACTCACAACTTGCAGAGCACCGTGCTCGGTCGGCATATCTTTTTCCCAACGCCACCAAACCGAGTTCACCTCTGGCTGATTCTGGAGCCATGCGCTCATCCGAGCGGCTGAATTGTTGGTCGGATAGATGTACACATCAGCGGCTAATCGCTGATTTAGCCACTTATCGGTTGTATCTCGAAAGCTTCCGACCATTGTTTCTACACCAATGTTTGCCGCCAGCGCTAACATAAACGCCATCGTAGCCACACCTCGATAGCTCATGCTGGCTGCTGCATCAGCAAAAAACCAACGGACACGAACCCATCGCATGGTATAAGAAAAACTTTGGAACATATGCCACATAATAAATGGCATAAACAACGCCACACTAATCAACATCAGCGCAATAATTGCAAAGCCGGTTTCTTGTGTTTTCGGCGCCTGATATACCGCTATTGCAGCGACACAAAACGCACATGCCGCAAGCGCCTGCCAAGAGAACTCTCTTCCAGCAAATCGCATTAGCGACAGTCGAGAAGAAAGGCGGATTGGTTGTGACTTCAGCAAACGGATTAATGGCCACAGACACGATATCAACGCACCCATCGCTGCCATGATTAGGCTATATAAGCTAGATTGCCATGACCATCCTATGGTTAAACCTACGTTGGCATCATACAAATCACTCAGGCTCGAAGACACTGCTGGGATAAGTTCATTCGCTAAGATCAAGCCAAAAAAGTTACCACACGCCCACGCAATAAAGACGAGCAAAGACAACTCTAGCAATAAGGCTTGCGCTAACTGTGTTCCGTTAACACCAGTCTGTCTCAAAATACCGACCAAACGTTGTCGCTGGATGAAAGACAGAGACATCGCTTGATAAAAAATAAACAACCCGACCAAAAACGACAGCATTCCCATCGCGGTGAGATTCATATGGAATGCGTTAGTTAGCGACTCAAGCTCAGTACGCGTATTCCTAACAAGCGTCATTCCGTTTGGCAGCATGTTTTTCAGTGCTATTAGCTTTTCCTCTGGCATTTCGCCACAAGAAATCGCAGACAAACCTGAGCTCCGCTTGAGCATACGCAACAACGCTATATCAGTAACCAGCCGAGTACCTGAAAGCATCTTGTCCTTATCTACTTGAATAGGCCCAAGACGGCTTCCATCATTCATCTCAATGAAATCCCCATCCTGCCAACTCATGTAAGCGGCCAAATCTTGACTAACAAGAATAGGATAAGGAGGCTTCATTAGTGATAAAACAGGCATCTCACCTAGCGATTTTCCTTGTTGTAGTGGGATCATCGCGACAGGATCTATCCCCACCAACATCAGGCTCATATCGGTCTTGGCATCTAGATGAAGCACGTCAAACGGTGCACATTGGTTGAACCCAGCTCGACGTAACTGAATATAGAAACCTTGAGGAATTTTATTGGCAGAGTGCTTCGTTCGGATTCGGTATGGCAAAGGATTGGAGAAAAGCTTTTCCCCAGTAGCATAACTTTGTTTTGCATGCTGGTTGATAGAAGTAACACCAACAAGGAGGGACACGCCTAAAGTTAATCCCAGCCAGACAAGAATAATTTGTAGAGGGTAACGACGGTAATGACCGAGTAGTGCCTTAACTACGGGCCATAACATGTAGCTGCCCTCCTTGAAGTCGAATCTTTCCTTCCATATGGGCGGCCACTTTTTCACTGTGCGTCACTAACAGCAAAGTACACTCCAATTGGCGAGCGAGACTCGTTAATAAGCGCATTACTGCTTCTGCGTTTCGCTCGTCTAGGCTACCAGTTGGCTCATCAGCAAGCAGGATTTTGGGTTCCATATAAAGGGCGCGAGCAATCGCCGCACGTTGTTGCTGACCACCAGACGCCTCTTCCGGATAACGTCCTAGCAATGGCATTAAGTCCAAAGCAGAAAGAATTTGACGCCACAACTCTTTATCTTCCGGCAGACCTTTTAACTGACGACAAAAACGAATATTGTCGGCAATATTAAGTGTAGGAAGCAGGTTGAATTGTTGGAAGATATTACCAATATTGTTGCGGCGATAAAGGGTTCTTAAATGCTCCGGTGCTTCATGCATAGCAAAATTTGGAAACTGCACTTCACCAGAGTCAGCAGTATCTAATCCGGCGATTAAATTCAGCAGAGTACTTTTACCCGAACCACTTTCTCCCATCAGAGCAACTTGGTCGCCTTGCTGCAATGTTAATTCTGCCCCTTGTAATACAGGGTGAAACTCTCCCCCGTCTACATAGCCTTTACATAGGTCTGACAGTTTTAACATTGATTATGCCGCTCGGATGGTGTTTAAAAATTGGGATCAGAATCTACACTAAAATCCTGTTAGTAGAAAGTATTTTGAATGCTTGATCACACTATGGAAGTACAAATGCAACTCGATTCACTTTCTGTTGCTAATTTTGTTGACGTTTTGAGCAGATTTTTGCAGCCAAAATAAACTCTGTTCCTCCTTACTGGCCAATCAGGTTTTTCATCCATTTTCGGCTAACCATTCTTGGCAAGCAAATCGCCCACTTCACAACTTCTTCCGTCAAAAAGAGTAAGTAAACCCATTGTGGGTCCCAATTGAGATAAATCGCTGCAAATGCTGCGAGTGGAATCCCGATCACCCACTGCGCCAAGATGTCTTGATACAAACAAAACTTAACATCACCGCCCGCGCGTAATACACCAACAATCGCCATCATCGGCACCGAGCGTAACACGACACCCAACGCTAGAATCACCATAAACTGTTCAGCTAGCTCGCGAGTGTCTGTTGTCAGTGCACTAAACGCATTAAGGATCCATTGATTTGACACTATCAACAAGATGGCGACCACAAATGCGATAAGCACATTCAAAATGACCGTAGCCCATGCTTGATAATAAACGGGTTCAAAATTACGAGCGCCGAGCTGGTTCCCGACTAGAACTGCAGCCGCATTCGATAAGCCAATCATCATCGCCAATGCGATCGACTCAACAGGTGTCATTACGGAAAGTGCCGCCAAACCTTGTACGCCTGCTTGCCCCATGATGGCGTGATAAGCAAACAGCCCACCAGCCCACGCCAAGAAGTTAAATGTGGTTGGCAAAGAGAGGCTCAAGAAACGCGTAATTTTATCTAAGACCAATCCTGCGCGTATATCATCCCAACCAAATGCGATTATGTGTTTTTTCAACCATAGATAACCAAACAGGCAACCTACTTCGATCGCGCCACTGATTACCGTTGCGATCGCTGCTCCCGTAATACCCAGAGCAGGAAAGCCTAATTGACCAAAAATTAAAACCCAGTTAAGAAACACATTAGATAAAATGCCTATACCACTAAAAAAAGTGCTTAAGCCTGGTTGGTGCATCGCCCTTAGGCCCACCGACATACTGGCCACACATGCAACAGCAAACATGCTAACCGACGAAATAATGAGATAGCTGGCCCCTAGCTCAATCACTTCTTGTGAATCGGTAGTCAAACTCATGATGGGCTGTGGAAAAACAACAAACAAAGCAACAGCAATCGCAGCAAACATCATTGCGATCATCCATGTTAAAGCGGTACTGCGACGCACCCCAACTTTATCGCCAGCCCCCCAATATTGAGCGGTTAACAATGCACCACCCGTTGTCACCCCAACTAACATAATGGTGGTGACGAAAGTCGCGCGCGCAGCAACTCCAACTGCGGCAATTTCTGCTTCACCAAGTTGACCAAGCATAAGAACATCGACGAGGCTTCGGCTTGAAAACATCATGCTTTGCAGTGTAATTGGTAACGCGATTGCAAATAAACGACGTAAGAATGCTTTGTCTGCGTGTATTGAGAGTTGAGAAAGAAAAGTCACAAGCGCTCCAACGACAACTTATTGATAGAATGGGGAAAGTGTCTCATGATTATACTCTGTGGTGTTTATTCCACCAACGATAAAAGGACAGATAATGAAAAAGGTGTTGGTGCTAGGCGCCTCGGGTTACATTGGCTCTCAACTTCTTCCGTTACTTTTAGATAAAGGTTACGCCGTCACAGCAGCGGCGCGACATATTGATTATTTAGAGTCAAGAACTCAGCCTCACCCTAATTTAACGTTAAGGTATCTCGACTTGGCTGACGCAGAGACCACGAAGGCTGTAGTGAACGATTTTGATTTAGTATTTTTTCTCGTGCACGGGATGGCTCAAGGTGATGACTTTGTTGAGTACGAACTAAACCTTGCTTTGAACTTCAAATATGCGTTGGAACAAAGCTCCGTCGAGCATGTTATCTATTTGAGTGCCATTCAACCTCAAACCGGAAACTCTCGCCATTTAGCCGCTCGTAAAGCCACGGGAAAAATAATTCGACAGTCTGGTATTCCAGTAACTGAATTGCGTGCAGGCGTTATCATCGGCCCCGGCTCTGCCGCTTTCGAAATCATGCGTGACTTTGTCTACAACTTACCTATTTTGATCGCGCCTAAATGGGTCGACTCAAAAGCGAACCCTATCGCCTTGCCCAATCTCAACCACTATTTGTTGAAGTTAGCAGAAGCCCCCTATCCAGAAGAAAGTCACATTTATGAAGTTGGTGGGCCAGATACACTTAGCTACCGCGAACAGTTCAAAGTCATTTGCCGAATCACGAACAAGCCGTATCGACTGTGGTCGACCCCGCTACTTACTCCGAAAATGGCATCGTACTGGCTAGGTTTAGTTACCTCAGTGCCAACTAGTATCGGTAAAGCATTACTTGCGGGCTTAGAGCACGACTACATTGCAGACTCTAAAGCGATTGAAGAACGATTTCCTCAAACGCTGATCAGCTACGAGCAAGCGGTAACTGATACCATTCAAGATGAAGGCACATTTGTACGCAGTAATGTCTGGGGGTTTGAACCCGCAGCGCTTCGTCGATGGCAACCAGGATATGGCTATTACCCAAAACAAGCTGGAGCGAGCATTAAAACCCAAGCCTCAGCGGCAGCATTATGGAAAGTGGCGCAAAAGATCGGGAGTCGCGAAAAAGGCTATTACTTTGCCAACATCTTGTGGCGTACACGTGAATGGCTCGATATCTTTTTTGGTGGCGGAAAACCGATTCGCGTTTCTCCTCCTGGACCAGAGCTTAAAGTCGGTGATTTTATTGACTCTTGGAAAGTGATTCGCTGCGATAATAATCAGTTTCTTTCACTGTTTTTTGGTATGAAAGGCCCAGGCCTTGGGCGTTTAGAAATTACCATCAAAGATCTCGGTGACGAACGAGAGCTGGATATTACCGCCTGGTGGCACCCGCAAGGGTTTCTTGGGCTGCTTTATTGGTTTGCAATGATGCCAGCCCATCTTTTCATATTTAAAGGCATGGTCAAAGCCATCGCGAAAGAAGCAAACCGTTTAGAAAACAAAAAGCCCCAATAACAGGGGCTTCTAAACACTCAAAATGTCACTTTAGTCAGCTTTGAACGAGAGTGGAATTTCGGCTAACTGGTTGCCTTCGTTTGCTGGAAAAATAAGGTACTCGCCATGGTATTTCACCATCGATTTGTAGTCTGTTACCTTATGTACCATAAAGCCCGCTTGCGCTGCTTTCTCAACAAACTCAGCATGATTGCCACGTACAAACCAACTCATTGGCTTTACGAGCAACTCGCCATCAAAACAGCTTTCGCATTGGTCTGCACATAACGCTAAAGAGTTTTGACCTTCAGTGAAGATTTGTACTTTGCCGCACCCAATCAGTTGCTCAGACGTCGAGACTTCCCAGCCTGCTTGCTCCATCAAATCAAGAAAAGACTCAATATCTGAATCTTTGAACACTTTGGAGTCTTCACCTTCAGGGAAGAATTGCGCATAAAAAGCAGAAATACGCTTGAAGATAAACAACAAACCAGCATCGTTCCCCTTTGAGCGACCTGCTTTTTGCCAACGCGTTAAGTCATCGCCTACCGTACGTCCGAAACGTTGTGATTTTAGCGCCTTTGTTACCCAACGCACTAAATAATGGTTATTCGCAACAGGGGCATTGGCTAACTTACCTGAGCGATGCTCTTGATCTAACTCTTCAAGTGCTGAGTTAACCAAGTTTTGAATTTCTTTGGTGTAATTCGACATTACGCCTTTCTTCCTAAAGTCCAATAAAACAGTGCTGAAAGCACAGAACAAGCAAACATTACGATGATCATCGGCCAAGCAACATTCCCGGGCAGTGATGCCACTAGCGCACCAACCAATGAACCGATACCGAATCTTAATGTCCCCGCTAGAGACGACGCCGTACCCGCCATTGATGGGTAACCACTTAAAAGCAGCGCCATCGCGTTACTACCTATCGTCGACAATGTACCGATAAACAGCACAACAAAAGGTACAATGCCCCATAATCCGAAGTCCATTAACCAACTTACGAATAAACCAATCCCCGCCAAAAGTTGCACGAACAACCCAAAACGAAGCATGGCATGGGAACCAACTTTCTTCACCAAGCGACCATTAATACTGGTCATGATGATCATCGCCACAATGTTCAAACCAAATAGGTAACCAAAGTGGTCTGGTCGAACACCATATAAATCAATATAAACAAACGAACCCGCCGTCAAAAATGCAAACATTCCGGAAAATGAAAACGCACCTGAGAGCATCAAACCGATTGCTTCAGGATTGGAGCATAATCTGGCGTAGTTTCTCAGCGTCGTGCGGAAACGAAGAGGCTGACGATTTTCAGGCTGTAACGTTTCAGGGATTTTCCAAAGTACGAGAAAAATCACAACTACAGCGAAAATAGCTAGTACCCAAAAAATGGAACGCCAACCAAACCAAATCGCGAGATGGCCACCGATCATCGGTGCCACCAACGGCGCAATAGTAATGACCAGAGTAACGAAGGACATTGCGCGTGCAAAATCTTCACGGTCAAACATGTCACGCACGACGGCTTGGATAATGACCGCCGCTGCCGCGCCAGCAAAACCTTGTGCCGTACGTACATAGGTCAGCGCATCAATGCCATTTGTTGTCGCACTCACAACGGCAGCCAAGCCGAAGAAAAGTACGCCTAAAATCAACACAGGTCTGCGACCAAAGCTATCGGCGAGCGGCCCGTGAATTAACTGGCCGATCGCAAAACCCGCGGTATAAGCCGTCAACGTAATCTGAACCGCGCCAGGCGCGACCCCCAAATCTTTCGCAATTGTCGGCATCGCAGGCAAATACATATCGATCGCCAAAGGCGTCAAAGCACCAATCGCTCCTAGTACCAGAAACAATAGAAAACTGATTTGGGATTGCGGAGCACTTTGAGCTTTTTCTGTCATTCTTTTACCTCTTGTTGGAGCCCTACCGTCAATACTTGCAGAACAAAGTGAAAATAACGGACAGTTCTCATATCGCTGAATGTAGAAGCCAAAAACCTGTTCTATCCAACGTTCGAGAATCATAAGGGCAAATATGTACTAAGGTGTGACCTTGACGAACTCGACATAGAAAAGCATGTGAAAGCGAAATGTGTTTATGGGAAACAAACACAATGCAGTAAAAATGATGGCGTTGACACCATCATTCCATTCACCGTAGCCGAAGGCTTTGCAATAAGAGTATGCATGCATCAGCTAAATGCAAAGGCATATCACTGAGATGAGTAAGCACACCGGAATTGTCTAGGCACTAATTTTGGTAGGAAAATTTATTTTGAGCCAATTCCTACCAAAAGACTAGTTCCTATTAGGAACTAAAGAATTTCCCATGCCGACAATTAATTCCAAATAGAATCAATTTCTTCTTGCGTGAGGTAGCGATAATCACCTGGTTCTAGTGCCTCATCAAGTTCGATAGAACCAATACGCTCACGATGTAAGTACTCAACTTTATTTCCTAACGCCGCGAACATACGTTTCACTTGGTGATACTTACCTTCCACGATAGTTAACAATACTTCATTCTCAGCCTCGTTCACGATTTCCAAACGAGCAGGCAATGTTGCTTCTGATTCATTGCGCAAAATGATGCCTTGTTCGAGCTTTTCCGCGTAATCTGGCTGAATAGCATCGACGAGCCAAACACGGTACGTTTTCTCACACTTATGCTTAGGTGAGGTAATACGATGAGACCACTTACCATCATCCGTAATCAATACTAAACCAGTTGTGTCGACATCTAATCGGCCCGCAAAGTGAAGGTTTTCAATTTTAGGCTCATCAAGCAATGCGAATGCAGTTTGGTTGTAGCCATCTTCATGTGAACAAACAAAGTCAGCAGGCTTATACAACATAATGTAACGAGGACCAGGAGCACCAATAACACGGTCTTCCCACATCACTTCCGCACCTTTAGGTACTTTAAATGCACCACTTTTTTGAACCTCACCGTCAACGGTGATGTCTCCACTTTTGATGATCTTTGTTGCCTGTTTGCGTGTTGCACCCAGAGCGTCACACAAATATTTATCTAAACGCATGAATACCTCATTGAATTATACCCAAGTGATCTCTAAATCTTGGTTTAAAGGTCACTTGGGTATAAAAGTCAGGTATTATAGCGTTCCTCGTTCGAATAGTTGAGCAATTTCACATATTTTCATGTACACACTTCGTCCTTATCAAGCCGACTCGGTTAAAGCCGTTATTCATTACTTTCGTAAACACTCGACACCAGCAGTGATCGTGCTGCCAACCGGTGCAGGAAAAAGCTTGGTGATCGCAGAACTTGCTCGCCTTGCGAAAGGACGAGTGTTAGTCCTCGCCCACGTAAAAGAACTGGTCGAGCAAAACCACGCAAAGTATGAAGGTTATGGTTTAAAAGGTTCTATCTTCTCAGCAGGATTGGGACGAAAAGAAACTGACCAGCAAGTCGTGTTTGCTTCGGTTCAATCGGTCGTACGTAACTTAGATTCGTTCAAAAACCAGTTTTCTCTGCTCGTTATTGATGAGTGCCATCGTGTGCCAGATGACAAAAACAGCAGCTACCAAAAAGTTATTACTCACTTACGAGAACTGAACCCTGGCATTAAGGTGCTGGGACTAACTGCAACGCCCTATCGTTTAGGAATGGGCTGGATTTATCAGTATCACACCCGAGGTCAAGTGCGAACCGAAGAGCCTCGATTCTTCCGCGATTGTATTTTCGAACTGCCGATCCGTTACTTGCTCGACGAAAACTTCCTCACTCCAGCCCGCATGATGGATGCGCCCGTTTTGTCTTACGACTTCTCTCAGCTGAAGCCCGCTAACACCGGACGCTACAAAGAAGCAGAAATGGACATGGTGATCGATAAAGCCAAACGTGCGACTCCACAAATTGTTGAGCAAATCATGCAATATGCGAAAGAGCGTCAAGGTGTCATGATCTTCGCTGCAACTGTTCGACACGCACAGGAGATACACAGTTTATTGCCAGAAGGCGAAACTGAAATCGTCATTGGTGATACACCTACGCCGGAGCGCGATGCGATCATCCAAGCGTTCAAGAATCGTCAAATAAAATACTTAGTCAATGTTTCGGTACTGACAACCGGGTTTGATGCGCCGCATGTCGATTTAATCGCGATTTTGCGACCAACAGAGTCAGTCAGTCTGTACCAACAGATAGTAGGACGAGGATTACGCTTATCAGACGGAAAATCAGAATGTTTAGTGCTTGATTACGCAGGCAACAGCTACGATTTATACCAACCTGAAGTCGGTGATCCCAAACCAGACTCTGACAGTGAAATTATCACGATTCCTTGCCCGGCTTGCGGATTCAATAACAACTTCTGGGGTAAGTTGGATAGTAACGGTTTCTTGGTTGAACATTTTGGCAGACGTTGCCAAGGTTACTTTGAAGATGAAGACACAGGCGAACGTGAACACTGTGGCTACCGTTTTCGTGCCAAATACTGCGGTGAATGTGGTGCGGACAACGATATCGCTGCACGAATTTGTCATGAGTGTGATGCGACGCTCGTAGACCCAGATAAAAAGCTAAAAGAAGCCCTTAATCTCAAAGATGCATTAATCTTTGAATGCACAGAAATGGACCTATCTGTATTTAAGTCCAGTGATGGTAAATCTCAGCTAAAGGTGACGTATTCTGGTGAACCATACCAAGGCGAAGGCAATGCGTTAGTTCATGAGTTTTGGACATTGAGTACCAAAAAACAAAAACAAACGTTTAAAGATCAGTTCGTACGCCCCCACTTAGCAGACAAGCATCGTCCTTTTGAAGAGGCTTCACCGACACGCGTTGTCGCTAATCAACATCGTTTCCGTTTGCCTCAGTTTGTTATTGCTAGAAAATCTGGTCGCTTTTGGAAGCTGCGAGATAAAATTTTTGAAGATGAGTTGAAATAACATCGACAACACATGGCAAAACTTAATTAGCTGATTCACTCTCTGTTCATCTATATCCGATATACTGCGGCTAACGCTCCAGAAAAGGTTTGACTATGTATAAAGCAACGACTTCTCTACATTCTGCGTTACTTTTCGGCCTTATCACGACATTCATGTGTGCACCAAGTTTTGCCAAGCATGGCAACGAGCACACATCACAAAATGGCCACGCCATCGTGCAAGATGTCGAAAAGCCAGGAACACGCATCGAATTCGATGAAGATCAAGATGAGGTCTATCGCGCGGTTCAACAAGGATATATACGACCATTTTCGGAACTTTACGCCGCAGTAGAAAACGACCTATACGGCCGCATCATCAAGGTCGAGCTTGAAGAAGATGATGATGCTTGGGTGTATGAATTGAAAATTCTGTACAACAATAGCGTCCTGAAAGTTGAGTACGACGCCGCCACGCTGGAAATGCTTGAGATCAAAGGTCGCAGCTTTAACAAAGCGTTAAAGCCGCAAAACAACTAAACTTGTCTAATGCGTAATCCAGACACGATGCGTAGCTTACTTCGATAAAAATCCAAACATAATAAGAATCATCAATATGAAAATACTTGTTGTTGAAGATGATCCTCGTTTAGGCGAGCAAATCATCGAAACATTAGAAAGTACCGGCTGGGTACCAGAATTGTCCCAAGATGGCATAGACGCTCTGTATCGCGCGACTTCGGAAGAATGGGACGCCATTGTTCTCGACCTCGGCTTGCCAAAACTGGATGGTCTTACCGTCCTAAAAGGCATCAGAGATGAAAACATTAATACTCCTGTCGTGATTTTAAGCGCTCGCGACACCCTAACGCAGCGAGTTGAAGGCTTAAACGCAGGTGCAGACGATTACCTAACTAAGCCGTTTGAAATGGTTGAGCTTATCGCTCGTATTCGCGCACAACTGCGAAGAGCATCAGGTAACGCCTCTCCTGTGATGCAAATTGGCGACTTGAGCTTGGATACGCGCACTTCTAAAGTCATGTGGCAAGGGCAAGCGGTAAGCTTGACGGCGCTAGAGTATAAAGTGGTCGCTTACTTTATGCATAACCCGGAAAAAGTGATTTCTCGAACCGAACTCGTCGAGCACATTTACAAACAAGACTTTGATCGTGACTCCAACACAATCGAAGTTTTTATCGGCCGAATTCGCAAAAAAATCGCACCAAAGATCATCAAAACTGTCCGAGGGTTGGGATACCAATTAAATGCCGAATAGAAACAGGCTACCGTTGAACGCAATAAAACGACTGAGTATCAAAAGTCGCCTCGTTTTAGCGGCGATCGTTTGGTTAACGGCAATGATCCTCGCCGCTGGTGTGACGATACCGACGCAGGTCTACAACTATATGGTTGATGACACTCGCTCACAGCTCAGCATTTTTATGGATGAAGTCGCAGCACAGTTAGAAGTCGATAACACCGGGCATCTTTCACTCGCAGCTCAGCTATCAGACCCTCGATTTAACCGACCTTACAGTGGTTTGTATTGGAGTGCCTCTACAGAGGCAAGCCTCGAACGTTCTCGTTCTTTGTGGGACAAAAAAATCGAACACAAAGGTTTGGATAAAGATGCGTATGGAGCAAGAGGCGAAAAACTAATTACGCTAGAAAAAGCGCTGTATCTTCCTGATTACGATGGTCCTATTCACATTATTATTGGTATTGACGAAGAACCCATTAAAAATACCCTTCAGACGTTAATCGGCCAACTTTGGCTTATTTTGGGTTTATTATTCGCGGGCGTGCTTACCGTCATTTTACTGCAAATTGCTTGGTCATTGAGTCCGCTTACAAAGCTACAAAAAGAATTAGCCGAGCTGAAGTCTGGTAATAAAAAGAGTCTAGAAGAAACCTACCCAAAAGAGATTTCTCCTCTAATCTTCGACCTCAACGCTCTGCTGTTCCATTACCAAGAATTACTAGAGAGAGCTCGCAATCATGCAGGTAACCTATCTCATGCACTTAAAACGCCACTTTCTGTTCTAAAAAATGAAGTTCAGACGTTAGAACCTGAGGCACAATCCCGTCTCCGAGTTCCAATCAATCAAATACAAGACCATATCGATTACCATTTGGGTCGTGCCCGTATGGCCGGATCGATGAACATATTATCAGTGAAGTCGAACCCAGCAGATCGTGTGGATGCTATCTCAATGGCGTTTGATAAAGTGTATGCGAGCCGAAGCATTACCTTAATTAATGAACTTGATTCAGAGCTGAATGTAGCAGTAGAGCAGACCGATCTCGACGAAATGCTAGGTAACTTGCTAGAAAATGGCTATAAGTGGGCCAACAGCATGATTCGTGTGCACTCATCTCAGGATAAGGAAAATATACACATCATTATTGAAGATGATGGGCCAGGCATCCCTAAAGAGAAACTGAGTCAAGTAATCAAGAGAGGAGTTAGATTGGATGAAACAACCCCTGGCTCAGGTCTTGGTCTAAACATAGTCAGTGAAATGGCACACAGTTACCGAGGTCAATTAACATTGGATACAAGCGCTTTAGGTGGATTAAAAGCATCTTTAGTCTTACATCTCAGCCGAACATAAAGCATATAACACATAAACTTTGTTCTTCGGACCATGATTAGTAAACCGATGAAAATGAAGTCGATGTGAACAAAATCCAAGCAAAGCGTTAAAAGGGATAGCCTTCCACCCCGCTAAATCATACCTTTTTGTTGATTTGGATACGATTTGGGTTGCCCATTTAGAAGTGGAATGATAGTATCCGCGCTCGCTTGAACAGTTCCTGTTTCAAGCTTTACCACGAACAACAAGGTCGCATTGTTGATTGTGAACATTTGATTTTTACTAATTTGAGAGTAAATACTATGAAATTCGAAGCAGTAGTACGTACTGAACTAGGTAAAGGTGCGAGCCGCCGCCTACGTCACGCTGGCAAATTCCCTGCAGTTGTATACGGCGGTGAAGAAGCAGCAGTAGCTATCGTTCTTAACCACGACGACATCGTAAACCAAATGGACAAGCCTGAATTCTACGAAGGCATCGTTCTAGTTATCGATGGCAAAGAAGTTAAAGTTAAGCCACAAGACGTTCAACGTCACGCGTTCAAGCCAAAAGTTGAACACATGGACTTCATCCGTATCTAATTCCCTACCAAGGAATTAATCGGATTAAATCCAAACCTTTTGCATAAAAGATAATCGGACTTACCAACCGAGACATCTAAAAAATTTCAAAACCCCGGAGTCTTACCACCTCCGGGGTTTTACTATATTTGGCATATAGCATTTTATTTATGAGCGGGCAATATACTTCACTAAAGTGAGATCGGTCAGCGTCATACTCTCAATCACTTCCGACTCTTCCTCTCCAGTACGCACAAAACCACACTTCTTGTAAAAGTTAAGCCCCTGTTGATTAGTATCCAGTGCTTTCAAACTGATCTGCATAACTGACGTAGAGAGCAAACGTGTCTCTAACTCATCTAACAGTGCACTTCCTGCTCCTTGCCCATAATGTAGCGGCGTAACGTAGCAACATGTCACTAATGCCGTTTTATCTTCGCTGGTGTGGTTAGGTAACTCGTAACTTAAAAAGCCAACAATTTCTCCTTGCCTCTCAACTACGATCAATTGGGCCAGTTGCTCCGTCATCACTCGCGCCCACATCCTTTCTCGACGCTCAATCGTAAACTGCTCTATGTAGCTCTTTGGCATTAATCCTTTATACGCCACCTGCCAAGAATCAACGTGTATCTTGGCGATTTGGGCTGCTTCCTTTTTGAGTGCGTCCCTTACTGTGTATCTCATAAGCATCCTTTATTAGCGTTCACCACTTACAAATTCTTTTAACCCTACCCTTTAAACCAAAGCTCAAAGATAACAGCTATAGTCGCAACGCTTTACATTAATCCATTTCATTTGCATTAATTAAATGATAGTTCACATCATAATATTCGAAGAAGAACGAACCATTATTTACTTTTCATTTTGACTCATTAGGTTGAATCTATTTGTTTAAATATTCGAGTGTCAAATGCGGAATAAGCACGATAAGGTATCGGATGAGGATAAATAAACGATGCTTAAAGCATAAGGTTTCTAAACGATCGCAATTATAGTAAAGAGATAAATACAATTTTTGATAGAGTTTGGCAGAATAAAGCCATGATCAAATGAGTTTAAGCTCTGTGCTGTTCATTATGCATACAAACCGCCACCCCTCATCATCAGAGCGAAAATTTATAACGATTTGTGTCATACCTATTAGGAAAAACATAAACTTGGCAAAATAATCACCAAAATCAGCGTAATACTTCGCAAAAATGCGCATTGATTCACACAAACAACACACATTCAATTAACTACCTCACAAAAAATAGAGCTAGCGATATAAAATAAATACTAAATACCAATTCTGTTTATTTATAGACGTAGTTTGCAGGCTTATTAATTCATTTCTCCGATAGAAGTATAAATAAGAGATAGATCACTAAAGTTTCACATTAATTCCGTATATTTCACGCCGTAACAATAACAAAATCACAAAGAAAGGATCCCTTATGAAGTTTTCCAAATCTCTTTTGGTAGTGGCAGTAGGCGCTGCGCTAGCAGGATGCGGCTCAGACAGCGACAATTCTCCAGTAACCTGCGAGACTGCAGATTCTTGTACTAAGTTCACCGTTCTCCACACTAACGATAACCATGGTCGCTTTTGGCATAACAGCGACGGCGAATACGGCATGGCTGCGCGTCACACTTTAATCGAATCTATCCGCGCAGAAGTCGAAGCAAAAGGCGGTGAAACCATTCTGCTATCTGGCGGTGATATTAATACCGGTGTACCAGAATCAGACATGCAAGATGCGGTTCCAGACTTCGTAGGGATGAACCTACTTGGTTACGATGCAATGGCTGTCGGTAACCACGAATTTGATAACTCACTAGATATTCTCGATATGCAAGCCGAGCTAGCTGACTTCCCTATGCTGGCTGCGAATATCTATAAAAAAGATACAAACGAGCGTTACTTCGACCCTTACAAAGTATTTACTATCAACGGCCTTAAGATCGCTGTTATTGGTCTAACAACGCAAGACACTGCGAAGCTAGTCAATCCAGACAACGTATCAAACATCCACTTCGAAGACCCTCAAGTAGAAATCAAAAAGGTACTGAAAGAAATCGAAGAGAACGAAAAGGTAGACCTAGTATTTGCAACGACGCACATGGGTCACTACGAAGATGGCAAAAACGGTAGTGAAGCACCAGGTGACGTTAAACTCGCTCGCTCTCTTGAAGAAGGACAGCTAAACGCTATCATCGGTGGTCACTCACAAAACCCTGTATGTATGGAACCAGGTACCAATGAGTATGCTGATTTCAAACCTGGGGATGATTGTGCCCCAGACCAACAAAAAGGCACTTGGATTATGCAAGCGCATGAGTGGGGTAAATATGTGGGTCGTGCTGACTTCGAATACTACGACGGCAAGCTTCACTTAGCGAACTACGCACTGATTCCTGTAAACCTTCTAGACGAAAACGATGAAGTTATCGGTGAACGAATTCAACAAGATGCAACAGTAAAAGCGTTACTACTGCCATACCAACAACAAGGTCAAGAGTTATTAGATGAGAAGATTTCTAATACGACGGGTAAGTTAGAAGGTGATCGTAACGTAGTTCGCTCTCAACAAACTAACCTAGGTCACCTACTCGGCGAGGCATACCGTACTTACAAAACGGTAAATGCTGACTTTGGTGTGATGAACTCTGGCGGCGTGCGTGATTCAATCCAAGATGGTGATATCACTTACCGTGACGTACTAACGGTTCAGCCATTTGGTAACTTCGTGACTAAAGCAACTATGACAGGTAAAGAAGTTAAAGAATACCTAGACGTGGTTGCGACGAAATCTGCAGGTTCTGGTGCTTACGCTCAACTAGATAACATCACTTTAGATGTAAATTGTGATGCTGGCTCAGTAACCATTACCGATATTAACAATAAAGGCTTCGATCTAAACGAAACGTACACATTCTCTGTAATCAGCTTCAGTGCTGCTGGTGGCGATAACTATCCAATCATCGATGTTCAATCTACACAGCTAACCGATGCATACGTTTTGCGCGAGTTCTTCGTAAACAACCCACAAATCTCTGCGGATAACTACAACAAGAACTTAGAGAACATCAAGTACTTCAGTAATGGCCAACCAGTAAAAGGCTGTCCTGCATCTGGTAGCTAATACTCAACACCTTACCCCTGGCACTAAGAGCTTTTACAAGCAATTTCGTCAGGGCTTTCCTCAAAACCGAAGCTTTGTGCTTCGGTTTTTTATTTTCGATAAATTACTGAAAACTCTCCACCTTCACAATATGTTCAAAAATTGTTCATTTGTGTTATTGACGCCCCTGTGTTGGGCTTCTATGTTTGATAAGGTCTTTTTAATATGCAGGTTCATCGGCTAAATTTCGCGAAACATTTTTAATCGCATAGTCAATGATTCTGAGAAAGATGTGAATGGCGTTACAAACACTGCTCTCAAACAATTTGTCTTTGGACTTCAAACGATGGTGATGTGCCTCCACGCGCACACTAATGAGCAGCGATCTGGACGTCAATGTGTTCAAACTGCTGCCATCGAGTTCTGGAGGTCAAAAATGAAACGAGCCAGCAATAGCTACAGACTCCAAATGATCAAAGAAGTAGTTACCCGTAGAGAGCGTGAAGCTTGTACGGATCCTATGGCGAGATATATTCATCAACTGATGGATGAACGCCCAACAAGTAAATTAGATGTTGAATTCAATCATCGATTTTCAGGAAATCACTTCGACGAACAAGCGGGAGGCTGGGTTAGCGACCGTTGGTCGATGAAATAACGCCAATTACCGCTCTATAGGGAAAATGGATAGGAGATTCCCGGTTCTTAAAGGACACCTTGCCGGACCGGGAATATGTAAAAGCCTAATCAGAACCGAAAGCGAAGGCGTAACCCCACAGACTGAACAAGAATTCTAGAATAAGTCTTGCTGAGGCGATGACTCATCTTGAAGCTGTTCTGGCTTCGTCTTCCCTGCCAACATCTTTCGTCTGTACCTTTGACGACACAACTTAATAACGTGCAACTGCTGAGCGGGGGTTAAGTTAAGCCAATTAAACCTTTCCTCTCTCTTTCTCATACACCCCTTGCAATACCCTTTTTCATCGGAGGTACATACTCCAACACAAGGGCTTGGGACAGTAAAAAACTCCAGTTGCTCCATACTAAAACCGCTCTTTCCATATTAGGGCGTATTGGCCTAGTTTAAATAATGAGAAGATTAGTCAGCAACAAAACTTGCTATATGCTTCGTTATGTCAAAAACATACGAAACCATAACCTTATGCTGACAAAAACAGTGTTTTATTACTTATACTTACCGCGTTTATAAAAACGGAGTCTATAAAATGAAGCTTAGCCTAAAAACGTTAGTTACAGCAATCTCTCTCCCTGTTCTTATGACTGCTTGTGCTAGCAACGGTGATGATGTGAAAGAAATAACGGCTCAAGATTTGCAGCACCACAACTGGGAACTTGTTCAAGTTGATGGCAAAAATATCGTTCTAGACGAACACCAAAAAGCGGCTCGCCTAGAAATCGGTGAAAATCTAACCGCAAACGGCAACGCAGGTTGTAATAACTTCTTCGGTCAAGCCGAGCTGAAAAACAACCAACTACGCATCGAAAAAATGGGCATGACCATGAAGATGTGTATGGAAGATCAAATGAAGATCGAAAACGCAATGACACAAACACTATCTAACTGGAGCGATATCACGCTAACTAAAGATGGTCTTGTTCTGAAAAGTGCCGATCACGAATTGACGTTTACACTACGTGACTGGGTAAACTAATCCCAACTAAGTAAACCAGATAGTATCTTAAAGCAGCCAAACGGCTGCTTTTTTTATATCGATGAATCGTTAGTCATGCATGCTAAAGTCATTTAAATGGCCAACTTTCTTTCTCTTTTCGCCCTCAATTCCATGCTTTAGACATCAATTTTGCTCTGTAAAACAACCTATTCATATCTCTGGGGACAATAATTTTCAATTACTTGAAAGAATATCCTCAAACAAACGGTCCGCTCCTAAAATGACACCAAATTTGTCCTTTATTCGTTTTGCTTCACATTGAGAGTAATTCTTTGAATCAATGAGTGATTCCGTTTGGGATTGGCATTGATAATAGAGAGAGATGAATTACTATCATTGTAACAGAGCGGAACGACTTGCGAAAACGTCAATAGAAACGAAAGCAAGAACCAAAAGACATAACACGGAATAGATATGAAAAAGCTACTCAGCAGCATTGGCATTTTAGCCACGACTTTTGCGACACCTTCTTTTGCCGATTCATCAGTGAATAGCGAATGGCAAAAAATCGAACAGCAAGCCGACGGGCAATCCGTCTACTTTCATGCTTGGGGTGGGAGCCAAGAAATTAATCGCTACATACAGTGGGCGAGTAGAGAGCTAAAATCACGTTATAACGTGACGCTAAACCACGTTAAAGTAACTGATATTTCTGAGACCACTACTCGACTTATCGCAGAAAAAGCGGCAGGCAAAAACAGCGGTGGTAGTGTTGATATGGTTTGGATCAATGGCGAAAACTTCAAATCAATGAAGGATAACCAATTGCTATTTGGTCCTTTTGTCGAAGGTTTGCCAAGCTGGCAATATGTGGATAAATCTCTACCAATTGATGTGGACTTCTCCGAGCCAACAGAAGGTCTAGAAGCACCTTGGGGAGTAGGACAATTAGTGTTTATCCATGACGAGCAAACCCTCCATAACCCTCCAAAATCATTCTCAGAAATGCTGAGCTATGCAAAAGCGTTCCCGAATCGCCTGACTTACCCTCGACCACCAGAGTTTCATGGCACAAGCTTTATCAAAACATTACTCATTGAACTGTCTAACAACGCCCCTGAACTGCAACAACCAGTTACCGATGACACGTTTGAACAAGTCACTCAACCGCTGTGGTCTTATCTAGATGAGTTCCATAAAGTCGCTTGGCGCGGTGGTAAGCAGTTTCCAGGCGGTACAGCAGAAACCCTTCAGCTACTAGATGATGGTCAGACTGACCTGGCGATTACCTTTAACCCGAACGCGGTTTTCTCTGCGCAGTCGAGCGGTAATCTTGCAGAGAGCACCAAAGCGTACGCAATGGACGCAGGAGCACTCTCAAATATCCACTTTTTAGCGATTCCTTGGAACGCAAATGCCAGTGCTGGTGCACAAGTTGCGATAAACTTTTTATTGAGCCCTGAAGCACAGTCTCGCAAAGGTAACCTAAACATCTGGGGCGACCCTTCGGTACTAAGCAACCAATACCTAACTGGTTCGGCCAAAAACACTCAACAATTCAAATCTATCGCTGAGCCACATCCAAGTTGGCAAGCGGCGTTGGAAAAAGAATGGTTGAAACGCTACGGGAATTAGTAAGAATCCATGTTAAGAGCGCTGTATTTAGTCATTATCGCAGTTTGTATTTTGCCTACCATTCCGGGACTACTTGGAGTAGTGGTCTCTGCGCTCGGTTATGTACCTCCTATCGGTCTACACCACTTTTCTTTTGATGGCTTCAATGCCGTCTTTGATTGGGAAGGTGTTTGGACATCCATCGGGCTTACTTTCTACTCCGCCATTTTCAGTAGCTACTTGGCTTGCTTCATCGCATTTGCAATTCTACAAGCCTCTTGGGGCAGTAAGTTTTGGCGAAAAATTGAAGTTAGCCTTTCCCCACTTCTCGCGATGCCGCACGTCGCGTTTGCAATTGGCTTTGCGTTCTTGTTTGCCCCAACTGGTATGGGCGTTCGTGTTCTCAACCAACTGTTTGGTTACGACCCGAATGCACAAACGGTGAATGACTTAGCATTGCTGATTAAGGACCCACATGCACTCGGTTTGGTCATCATGCTTGCGATTAAAGAAGTGCCGTTTTTATTGTTGATGAGTATTCCGATCCTTCAGCAATTGAAAGTCGATAAGGTTGAAAAAGTCAGTCACTCGATGGGCTACAGTTCCGCGCAAGCGTGGTGGAAATGCGTATTTCCGCAATGGTTAGCAAAACTTCGTTTCCCAATGCTGGCGGTATTGGCTTACAGTTTGTCCGTTGTCGATGTCGCCCTGATTATTGGCCCTACCAACCCACCCACGTTTGCGGTTTTGGTATGGCAATGGTTTAACGATCCAGATTTATCGCTCCTACCAAGAGCTGCCGCTGGCGCAGTAATACTGTTTGCGATCACTAGCCTTTTGATTGGATTTTCACGCTTAATGGAATGGTGTATTACCAAAGGCTTCAAACGCTGGCAGTACTCTGGTCGAAACGGTTTTCGTTTACCCGGTAAAACCCTATTTTCACTGATTACCCTACTCGCACTTCTAATGATTCCACTCATGGTGGTGTGGAGCTTTGCTCAACGTTGGCGCTTTCCAGATTTGCTCCCAAGCCGTTACAGCCTGCGTTTTTGGGAATACGAATGGCACAGTATTCTTGGCACGCTGGAACAGAGCATGCTGATTGCCGTTATCAGCGCGACTGTCGCTCTAGCCCTTGCCTTGATCGCACATGAGTATCGCCTTCGTTATCGCTGGCAGGTGCCCGGTTACATCATCGCCATCCCAATGCTGATTCCTCAGCTATCCGTGCTATTCGGTATGCAAGTAGTGACGCTGTACTTAAACAGTAACGCGTATTTCTTTTGGGTATGCTGGGCGCATGTGTTCTTCGCATTCCCATTTATTTACCTCTCGCTAGACGGGCCGTGGCGCAGCTTCGATAACAGCTTAACTCGCGTCGCACTCAGCTTGGGTAAAACACCGATGCAAGCTTGGTTAAAAGTGAAACTGCCAATCCTCCTGCCTGCGATTGCATTCGCGTGGGCTGTCGGTATTAGTGTCAGCCTAGCGCAATACCTACCTACATTAGTTCTAGGGGCTGGGCGCATTAGCACCATCACAACCGAAGCCGTTGCACTATCCAGTGGTTTTGACCGACGTGTCACCGCTATTTACGCCATTTGGCAAGCTCTGCTGCCATTCATGTTCTTCTCTTTTGCGATACTGCTTAGCCACTTGCACAGGAAGTATCGCCGCTTGTCTATAAAAGGTTTACTACTGAATGAGTCTTTGTCTCGAAAACCTCGCCATCCGTAAAACCAATGGCGACACGCTTTTTTCAGCGTTCAACATGACCGTAGAGAAAGGTGAAATTGTTACTCTGATGGGACCAAGTGGTTGTGGTAAATCCACTTTGTTGGATGCCATTGCCGGGCACCTATCCGCCGAGTTCAACTACTCTGGATCCATTACGCTTGATAACGAAAAGTTGGATGCCCTCCCTGCCCATAAGCGTCAGGTCGGTATTCTATTCCAAGACGATTTGCTCTTCCCTCATTTAACGGTGTGGGAGAACCTTGCCTTCGCGCTACCAAACTCAATCAAAGGTGAAGAGCGTAAAGCTCACGCTATGCAAGCGCTGAAGAACATTTCATTGACCAAACTAGCAGAGTCCTTTCCTGACCAAATTTCGGGAGGGCAACGCGCCCGTATCTCATTGACTCGTATGCTGCTAGCAAAGCCGAAAGTTGCGCTACTTGATGAGCCCTATAGCAAGTTGGATAAAGACCTGCGTGTACAATTTCGCAATTGGGTGGTCGAACAATTGCAGCAAGCGAACATCCCTACTTTGATGGTAACGCACGATGAAGATGATATTCCTGATGGCAGCCGCTGCCTAAACTGGCCGTGGGAGACAAATCATGCTTGATAGCCTGAGTATAAAGCTCATCCGCAAACCGCTGGCACTCAGTGCGACATATATCGATAAATGTGGCATCACCGCAAATCAGACGACAGTATTTGGTTTTGTGCTTGGCTGTTTTGCCCTGCCGGCTTTGATCACCGAACAGTACTTGTTGGCGTTGCTGTTTATTTTGCTGAACAGAATCTGTGATGGGTTAGACGGTGCACTGGCAAGGATTCAAGGCATTACCGATGCGGGTGGCTTTCTTGATATCAGCTTAGATTTTTTGTTCTATTCGTTGATTCCTTTTGGCTTTGTGCTTGCCAACCCAGAGCACAATGCCGTTGCAGGCGCATTTTTGATTTTTTCCTTCATCGGCACTGGTAGCAGCTTTTTGGCTTTTGCCATCATGGCAGGAAAACAAGGCATCGATAATCCGGTATATAAAAACAAGTCGCTTTACTACATGAGCGGCTTAACCGAAGGTACAGAAACCATTGGCTGCTTGGTTTTATTTTGTTTGCTACCGCAACACTTTGCCGTCATCGCGTATATCTTTGGCGCGGCATGCTGGTTTACTACTTTTACACGTATTTATTCAGGATTTCATACGCTTAACGATCATTAATACTGCTTAGACAATCGCGTTTCCTTAAGGGACAGGCCGCTAAGCCACTGTTTTATAAAGCACCAAAACGCAGGTTAAATTGGGGTATATACTCTTTGAATGAAGAAACCATTCGGAGGCTATATGAAAAAACAGATCAATTTAGGCATGTTGCTGGCTTTGTTGCTTAAATCGATGGAACTAAATCAAAAAGATACGATCTGATCGGCTACACCCATCAAGCATCGTAGCC
>NZ_JAWPOT010000188.1:0-785 GCF_033344415.1 Vibrio sp. 1727 | reverse complement strand
TCGATTTTGAATTTTTTAAAATCGTCTTGTGCTTGTTGAGGTTGTTTGGGGTGTTTTGAGCGGGAAGTTATCCATGAAAATCCCATGTGGTCGAGTAGGTAATAGATAGAGTCAGGGCGGTAGTGCTTGCCAAATTTTTTCATGATATAAGCGTGGATATCGAAAACAGTCAGTCGTCCGCCTTGTGTATCATTGGTTTTATCTTTTATATCTTGACTCAATTGTTCTTTTTGCTCGGAAGTTAAGAATGGTGATCTTCCTCTTCTTGGCTTTTCTTTGCCGTCCTTCCGTCCCTTCTTAAAGAGAGGTCTGAACCCACTTATTGACACTGGTTCGGCTTACCTTGAGAAACTTGACGATTTGTGTGAGTGAGTCCCGTCATTTGAAATGAGCAAGGGCTAGCAGTGTCATTTTCATCTGAATGGATTTTTGCTGACTTGTGAGCTTTTTAAGTCGACATTAAGGATTTAATGATAGTGGTTTAGGTCGATAAATAGCGAACTGTAGTGGTCAACTAAATTTGGCCACGGTTTTAGAGTTTTCCCAATACAGTCGTTCAGACTCATTGGGTGTCAGCCCACCATTATATTGGTGTGGCCAGAGTTGGCTGTAGTAGCTATATGCTCTCTTGCTTCGCTAAAACTCCGATAATCGGACACTCAAACGCTTACAGCAATGGCTAAGCCTCGCTACAAGACAACCAACTGGAAATACTATAACCAAGCTGTAATTAATCACGGCTCACTGACATTTGGGATGGATGAAAAAAACGTTCAGCTATGGAG
>NZ_JAWPOT010000187.1:0-787 GCF_033344415.1 Vibrio sp. 1727 | reverse complement strand
GATCAAAAAGGGCGAGCATCATCATGCTCGCCCTTGGTCGGTATATTTATAGTTGTTCAGCGAGCTGAGGCAGTATCTCAAACAGATCGCCGACTAACCCATAATCCGCCACTTCGAAGATTGGGGAGTCTGGATCTTTGTTGATAGCGACAATCACTTTCGACTCTTTCATGCCGGCAAGGTGTTGGATTGCACCAGAGATCCCGACGGCAATGTAAAGCTTAGGCGCGACGATTTTGCCGGTTTGACCGACTTGTAAGTCGTTAGCGACAAAACCTGCATCGACAGCAGCGCGAGACGCCCCAATCGCTGCGCCGAGTTTGTCGGCGACTTTTTCGATAAGTTCGAAGTTCTCTTTGCTGCCAACGCCACGACCGCCAGAAATCACGATTTCCGCAGCGGTGAGTTCAGGGCGCTCAGAAACGGTCTTGTCGATAGCAACTAATTCTACAACGGAAGATTGAGCCGAGGTTTGCTGATGCTCAATATCGACTTGGCTGTTGCAAGCAACAGGATCAAAGGCCGACGCGCGCACGGTGACCACACGTAATTTGTCATTTGAAGTCACTTTAGCGAAAGCGTTGCCCGCATAAATTGGGCGTATAAACGTTTTGTCATCCACCACTTGAACGATGTCAGAGATTTGCCCAACACCACATTTAGCGGCGATACGTGGCGCAAGATCTTTGCCTTTGGATGATGAATTGGCCCAGATACCGTCAAAGCTGTCTGCAAGTCCTACAACAACTGGTGCGATATTTTCCGCGAATTGGTGCACCAGCGATTC
>NZ_JAWPOT010000186.1:0-789 GCF_033344415.1 Vibrio sp. 1727 | reverse complement strand
CTAGAGATGTTTGCAAAACCACACAGTGCGAAAGTCACGATAGCTTGAGAGTGAGCACTTAGCTGAGATTTCACTTCAGCTAGTTGGATGAAAGCAACAAACTCGTTCACCACGATCTTGTTACCAATAAGCGAGCCCGCCGTAATCGCCTCTTCCCATGGCACACCTAACAACCATGCGACAGGTGCAAATACGTAGCCTAAGATAAGCTCAAAGCTTAGTGGCGTACCAATAAGGTCTCCAACCCAACCTAGCATGCCGTTCAGCAACGCGATTACGCTGATGAACGCTAACAACGTACCACCTACAGACACAGCGATACGAACACCCGCCATTGCGCCATCGGCTAACGCTTCAACCACGTTAGTTGCGCGCGGAATTTCCACTTGGCTAATGTCGATATCTGGTGCTTTGTTCACATCTTCTGGCATGAGAATTTTTGCCATCAACAAGCCTGCGGGCGCAGACATAAAGGCAGCAGCGATAAGGTAGTTAAGATCAACACCCAACGAGGCATAACCTACCAACGTACCACCAGCTACTGACGCCAAACCACCTGTCATTACCGCAAAGAACTGCGAATCAGTCATGTGTTTTAGGTAGGGTTTCACCATAAGTGGCGCTTCGATAGTGCCGACAAAAATGTTTGCTGTTGCAGACAAAGACTCAGCACGACCAATGCCAAGAAGCTTTTGAATACCACCACCAATGAAGTTGATAACTTTTGGCATCACCCCAATGTGATAAAGACCGGAGATAAGAGAGGAGAAGAAAACGATGATACCCAGT
>NZ_JAWPOT010000185.1:0-789 GCF_033344415.1 Vibrio sp. 1727 | reverse complement strand
CAATCATCGCAGGTCCACTTGGGTCTTTCGTTGTATGGCGCAAAATGGCCTACTTCGGTGACACTCTTGCCCATGCATCGTTAATGGGGCTCGCTCTCGGGTTCTTACTGAACGTTAACCTCTATCTTGCGCTGCTAGTCTGCTGTTTAGCATTAGCGGTACTCCTTGTAACACTGCAAAGGCAGCAACTGGTGGCCACAGATACCCTACTCGGAATTCTGGCTCACAGCTCTTTGTCTATCGGTTTGGTGTCAGTAAGCTTTTTGGACAATGTTCGTGTCGATCTAATGAGTTACCTATTTGGTGATTTATTAGCTGTATCACCAGAAGATTTGATGTTTATTTATGCCGGCGTAATTGCCGTTAGTGCATGTTTGTACATATTCTGGCGACCGTTATTATCAAGTACCGTCAGCGAAGAGCTAGCCGCTGTAGAAGGTGTAAACACAGATTTAATTCGTCTGGTCTTGATGCTGATGGTGGGCGTAGTGATTGCGGTAGGTATGAAGTTTGTCGGTGCCCTTATCATGACTTCACTGTTGATCATCCCTGCAGCAACAGCGCGTAAGTTGTCTTCTACACCAGAACAAATGGCATTCTTCGCATCCATCATAGGTGCGATTTCAGTTCTAATGGGAGTGAGTCTGTCGTGGCACTTCGACACACCAGCAGGCCCGTCAGTGGTGATCAGTGCGACTTCTTTGTTTATGCTGAGCCAACTAATTCAGCGGAAAGCATAGTTATAAGCACAAGTTAAGCAAACGGATCTGGTGATTAAGAATTCTCAGT
>NZ_JAWPOT010000184.1:0-792 GCF_033344415.1 Vibrio sp. 1727 | reverse complement strand
GTCTGCTTCCGCATCAAAGACCAGCTACAACAATTGAGGATGCCGCGCACCAACGCGGCATTCGCCCTTCTCAAATGGTCAAAGCGATATTGCTGCGAGACATGGGCAATCAATACGCCCTCGCCTGCGCCCCTGGTGATCGCAGTGTGGATCCAAAAAAGGTACGAGCTTTACTGCAATGTCGCCGCATGACTTGTGTCGACCAGGCCGATGTAGAAGCCATCACTGGTTATAAAATTGGGACTGTGACGCCGTTATTACTCAAACGACAGATGCCGATAGTGTTTGACCCAAGCTTATTGGAAGAACGTGAAGTCACCATCAGCAGTGGGGACCGCATGGCAGGGCTGGCGTTATCCATCGACGATTTGGTTCAGTTGTGCCACCCCACCGTGGCCGAAATCTGTCGTTAACATCCAATTCATAATGCAATAAAGAGCAGTGTTCTCATCACTGCGTGATCTCCCTCATATCTATAAAAACACGCCAAAGAATTTTTAATCAAAATTAAAACATAAATAGTCACCATTATAAAACTCGTATATGCTGATTTTGTTGGTTAAGTTTTCAACAAGCACTTAACCAACATAAAGTGAATCGGCTGACAGGCATGACCACGCTCGTGATGTCAGCTATCCACTTTTGTGTAATGCATCTGTGACTATTCGCCCGCTCAAGCGGGCTTTTTTTTGCTTGGAACTTTTTTCAAGCAGTCTCATCTAATCTTGTGTAAGCAAGCTATAAAACTTAGGTAGAAGGTGTAGGTTTGAAAAAGAAACATTTCGCAAACAA
>NZ_JAWPOT010000183.1:0-797 GCF_033344415.1 Vibrio sp. 1727 | reverse complement strand
GCATTTGTCTGTACACAGGCACCAGAAACAGCTGCATGCTATCGCGGGCGTATTCTGACTCACGAGCCGTGTGTGAAAACAGTTTAATAGTGCTGATATTGGTGTAGCTGTCGACAATACGGCCTGTCATGGTTGAGCGCGCATCGGCTTGCTCAGAGGCCACATCTTTCAGTTTCGGTACAAAGTAAATCTGAATCGCGATGTAAACCAAAAGCCAGACAATCATTGGAATCATTAAACGCCAATCTGCAGCTGCTAACATCACGATCATACTAGTGAAGTAAACCGTCACGTAGACAAACACGTCCATGCTCTTCATGACCGTTTCACGTACTGCGAGAGAGGTTTGCATCACTTTGGTCGCAACGCGCCCTGCAAAATCATCTTGATAGAAGTTCAGACTCTGATTGAGCAGATAACGGTGAGCAAGCCAGCGAATGGACATTGGGTAGTTACCCAACAAGGTTTGATGCACCAGCAAAGAGTAGATAACAACCAAAAGTGGCATTACAACCAGAAGTAAGACGCCGTAAAAAATCAGATCCGCTCGGTTATCTTGCAAAAAGGTTTCTGGATTGCTGGTGGAAAGCCAGTCCACCAGTTGGCCCATTGCACCAAACAGCATGACTTCAACGATGGCAACAATCGTCGACATCAGTGACATGATGATCAGTGGCTTTTCATACCCTCGGGTGTAATGGCGTAGAAAGGCAAAAATCCCTGAAGGGGGCTGATCGGGCGTAGATTTGGGAAACGGCTCTGTGAAGCCTTCAAATCGTTTAAACATAACTCATCCT
>NZ_JAWPOT010000182.1:0-798 GCF_033344415.1 Vibrio sp. 1727 | reverse complement strand
ATGATAACCCATTTTTTTTTAAAAAATAGTCGAAATACGAGCATTACAGTGAAAGCGATTCGTTTTCATGGTTAATCGAGGAGAGTTTGTTCAGCTCTAAGCAACAATTCCGCCTTTATTGATGAGTTTATTGGTCAAAATTGGCAAACGAATGAGTCATACATCACATTGATGATTAGAGGTTGCTTATATTGTGGGGTGAATGAAGATCTGAAAATGATTTCAAATGCATCAACTTTATTTCGGCCCGTTTCAATTAATTACATTTAGAAACATTTTACGCAATTTATGTAGGAGAATTCGGAATCTACTGTCTGTAAGGTTAGTGTGTTTTCAACAATATCCTGTTCCATAAAGACGGTAAATACATGCAAAAGAAACCACTTGTCGCATTAATGGCGGCTACAGCTATCCTTGCAGGATGCGGAGAAGCGAATAATGCCCAAAGAGAGAGCCAAGCGCCTCTTGTCGTAACTCAGGATGTCACGGTAATCGACTACCAACCGAGTAAATCATATATCGGTCGCATTGAAGCGGTAGAAGATACCAATATCACAGCACAGATTTCAGGCTATTTACAAGCTCGTCATTTTGAAGAAGGACAAATGGTAGAAAAAGGTCAGCTTCTTTATTCTATTGAACCTTCTTCTTTTGAAGCACAAGTGGCAAGTGCGAAAGCAGCGTTAGCACAAGCAAAAGCTTCGCTTAAAAAGGCAGAGCTTGATCACCAACGTGGTAAAAACCTGCTTCCTCGTGGAAGCATCTCCCAATCGGAATTTGATGCGCTGACAGCAACAT
>NZ_JAWPOT010000181.1:0-799 GCF_033344415.1 Vibrio sp. 1727 | reverse complement strand
TTGACGGTACTAAGCAAGTTGCTGAAGTAAGTGCTGATATCGAGAAGGCATTAGCATAATAGGTAATACCTATTATCAAAATTTTTAATAATTTTGTTATAGTGAAGCGGCCGTAAGGTCGCTTTTTTTATACATTTTATATGCTGGGAAAACAAAGGGACGCAATGCAAACTAAAAATAAACAAGGTGTGTTACTGGTTAACCTAGGAACACCTGATGAACCTACCGCTCCAGCGGTTAAGCGCTTCTTAAGTCAGTTTCTTCATGATCATCGTGTAGTCGATATGACACGATGGCTTTGGTGTCCAATTTTACATGGTGTGATTCTTCCAATACGCTCGCCAAAGGTCGCTAAGTTGTATGAATCGGTATGGATGGAAGAGGGCTCACCTTTAATGGTGTATTCCAAACGCCAGGCAAAGAAACTTGCTCAGCATCTCGATATTCCTGTAGAACTCGGCATGACTTATGGCAACCCAAGCCTTCAATCTGGTTTTGAAGCTCTTATCGCTCAAGGTGTGGAAGAGGTTATTGTGCTACCGTTGTACCCACAATACTCTGGGACAACCACAGCAGCCGTGTCTGATGGAATCACAAAAGCGTTTAAGCAACTGCCAGTGATGCCAGCATTCAGCTTTATTCGCGATTATCACGATCATCCAATGTACATCGAAGCGCTTGCGCACTCGGTTCGACAATACTGGGAAGAGCATGGCAAAGGGGATTACTTGCTGTGTTCATATCACGGTATTCCTAAACGTTATGCAGACAATGGCGATATTTATCCTCAGCATTGTGA
>NZ_JAWPOT010000180.1:0-799 GCF_033344415.1 Vibrio sp. 1727 | reverse complement strand
CTCCATTTTGAGTTGGCAAGTAAGTAATATCAGCAACCCACAGTTGTTCTGGCTTCGTTGGTGTCAGCCCATCTTTCACTTTGTTTGGGTGACAGAAAAATCGATGACGGCTGTCAGTCGTTCGGTGATAGGCTCGTCTTGCTCTCACTAACAGCCGATGCTTTCTGAGAAGTTCAAAGAGCTTATCGCGACCTATTTGAATGCCCTTTGTTGCTGCTAAGAACTTCAGTTTACGCGTGCCAATGCGTGGCTGCTTCAGCCTGACTTCATGGACAAAGCCAATGACAGCATGCTCATGATGTTCACAACGAGATTGAGTTTGGCATTGCTTATAATAAGCTTGGCGAGAGATTTGTACTAACTGACAAAACTTCGTAACGCTCAAACCTACTATGGTTTTCTCTTGGACAACGCTTCTTTGTGCTTTTTTGTCACTCTAACACCATAGTCACGTTCCATAACGTTCACGACAGCTTCAAAGAAGTCGGCTTTGAGTTGAGCATCTTCGAGCTGCTTCTCAAGCTCTTTAATACGTTGCTCTGGTGTAGGAGGTGAATTGAACTCGGCCATAGAGTCTCCTTTGGACATAAAGTTAGGTGTCCCTTTAGACCAATCTAGTCGACCATGCTTACGAAGCCAAACCAAAACCGTAGAGCAACCTTGGATGCCATACTTCTCTTGGGCTTGTTTGTAAGTGAGGCTTCCTTTTTCAACCTCATCAACTACAGTGAGTTTAAAAGCGAGGGAGTAATCGCGCTGAGTTCTTTTAGTTGTTGATTTCATAACACTCTCCAATTTT
>NZ_JAWPOT010000179.1:0-800 GCF_033344415.1 Vibrio sp. 1727 | reverse complement strand
TCGACATCGTTAACTTAGTGATTTTGCAAGGCTGCATCGCCTTTATCAAATAATCGGCGAAAGGCGTAACCACGCCAATTTTAAGATCATTTAAAGCCAAAGCCAGTCGGAAAAGACTGGCTTTTTTGTTTCTTGGTATGAATCTTTCTCATTCTTGCTTCAAGCAATGAAATCAATGCGTTAATATCATTCACAGGATGTTATTTTCCCAGCAGCAGGAGGCTCCACACATGTCAGAAAAAATATCGACATCAGCATTAGCGAAAATGCGCAATATTGACGCCAAGCTGCTGTTTTCAGATCTCAAACGCGCCGGTTACATCACTCGCCAAGAGGACAAATGGATCCTGACGGAAGAGGGCGCTAAGTTCGGCGGTGAATATGTTGACCACCCCAAGTTTGGGCAGTTTATTGTCTGGCCTACGAATTTGCATATTGAGCTGAATCCTACCTCTGGGAAAACACTGAGTGCCACACAACTTGGCGATAAACTTCGCCTTAATGCCAAGCGAATCAACCAATTGTTGAGTGAGCTAGGCTGGATAAGTAAATCGGAAGACGGATGGCAAGTCACCGAAGCGGGCATTCGAGCAGGTGGTCAACAGCGTGCAGACAAAGAATCACAAAACACCTTTGTGGTTTGGCACGATATCGTTTTGCGCAACAAGCGCTTGAAGCAATCTGTAGTGGAGTTTTTGGGGCAAGATGCGGAGTCGCACTCCACCGACAAATCCTACTCCAGTTTTCGTCAAAAATTCGAAGCCAAACATCGGACTTTGGATGGCCACTATGTTCGTTCA
>NZ_JAWPOT010000017.1:0-136290 GCF_033344415.1 Vibrio sp. 1727 | reverse complement strand
CCGAATGAAAGCCTGTCCTCAGCATAGTACTGGGAAGGAGGGAGTGACCATCTCATTAAATAAAGCACGCTAAGCCGTAAGTAAGCGTGCTCCTGTGAAAGCCACAGCTAAAACTGCGTAGTACACATAGAGGTATTTTTTTCTAGATTTATATCGAATTTCGTTATCGAATTTCGCTTATTATTGATCAACTCGTTGCAGATCATGAAGGCGAAAGTATGACGAATAACCCTACCGATGACAGCAGACCATGGTCGGTCTTTCTTATTTTTCTGCGGCTTGGATTGACATCTTTTGGCGGCCCCATTGCGCACTTGGGCTACTTCCGCGCCGAATTTGTCACACGGCGGCGCTGGCTCTCCGAACGGAGCTATGCTGACTTGGTCGCGCTTTGTCAGTTCTTGCCAGGGCCTGCAAGCAGCCAGGTCGGCATAGCGGTAGGACTGTCTCGGGCTGGATACAGCGGGGCGCTGGCTGCTTGGGCTGGCTTCACGCTGCCGTCTGCCATAGCCTTGATCCTTTTTGCGCTCGGCATCTCCAGCTATGGCGATTACGTCTCGCAGGGCGCGTTGCATGGCTTAAAAGTGGTGGCTGTGGCCGTGGTCGCTCAAGCAGTATGGGGCATGGCGCGTAACCTATGCACGGATGGGCTGCGAGTCACCATCATGGCAATTGCTACCTGCGTCGTTTTACTTGTGCCGTCCGCGTGGGGACAGGTTGGCGTGATTGCTATCGCAGGCATCGCAGGCCGGTTATTGTTCAAGCCAGCGAAAGTTGTTGAGCATGACCCCCTACCTATCACGGTCAGTCACCGGGCCGGCGTGCTTTGGCTCTCGCTGTTCTTTGTCTTGCTGATTGGCCTGCCGGTGTTGGCCGAACTGATGCCAAGTCAAACCATGGCAATGGTGGATTCCTTCTATCGTGTCGGATCACTGGTGTTCGGCGGTGGTCACGTTGTGCTGCCATTACTGCAAGCCGAAGTGGTGCCCTCCGGCTGGGTCAACAATGAATCCTTTCTCGCGGGGTACGGGGCAGCTCAAGCGGTGCCCGGCCCTTTGTTCACGTTCGCCGCGTTTCTTGGTGCCTCGATGAACACCGCCCCGTCGGGCTGGATCGGCGGCATTGTGTGTCTGCTGGCTATCTTCGCGCCCTCGTTCTTGCTGGTCGTCGGATCAATGCCATTTTGGGAGCGTTTGCGCCGCAATACAGGCATCCAAGCTGCGCTGGCCGGGATCAATGCCGCTGTAGTCGGCTTGCTGCTGGCCGCGCTGTATCAGCCTGTATGGACTAGCGCCATCTTTCAGCCGCAAGACTTCGGCTTGGCATTAGTTGCCCTTGTCGCACTTATGTTCTGGAAGCTCCCGCCGTGGCTGGTTGTCCTCGGTAGCGGTGCAGCTGGGTGGCTGTTGAGCGTCGCTCTGTGAGGCACAAAAAATGACTGACAAAGACCTCTACGGCGGTTTGATCCGCCTGCACATCCTTCACCATGCAGCCGAGGAACCTGTCTTTGGGCTGGGGATCATCGAAGAGCTACGCCGACACGGCTACGAGATGAGCGCTGGCACCGTGTACCCGATGCTGCACGGCCTGGAAAAAAAAGGCTATCTGACCTCACGCCACGAACGCACCGGGCGACGTGAACGGCGTGTTTATGACATCACTGAACAAGGCAGAACTGCACTTGCTGATGCGAAAACAAAGGTCAAGGAGCTGTTCGGAGAGTTGGTAGAAGGTGGTTGAGTTTTTGCTTCTATGTCAGGTTGAGCTATGCCTCAGTCTGACAGTGATGAGTCGCAGGCGTTCGGATCGGCATCGGTTTCGCTCCCGGTCTTGGCGCGCGCCTGGAAGCGCTGATAGCACTCCAGCCCGCAGAAGTGCTCGACGTATTCCGCGCCTTCCGGGGTGAAGGCGGCATCGAGCGGGATTTCCTTGCAGCACACGCAGCAACTGGTGGCAGTCGGATCATTTGCATTCATGGTGGCACCCCTCCATTGACTGACGAAGACGGCGAATGCCGCCGCCGGCATCGGCTTGGCGAACAGGAAGCCTTGTCCTGTGTCGCAGTCCGCTTGTCGCAACAAATCAAGACTCGCCGATGTTTCCACGCCTTCGGCCACTACTTCCATGCCAAGCCCATGCGCAAGCTGAATCACGGTGCGCACGATGGTCTGGTCGCGGTGGTCGTTGGCGAGTCCGGCGACAAACGATTGGTCGATCTTGAGCGTGCTGATGGGGCAGCATTTCAGGTGTTGCAGGCAGGAATAGCCGGTGCCGAAGTCGTCGGCGGCGAAGCGCACACCGATCTGTCGCAAAGCTTCCAGGGCGGGGAAGATCGCCGGATCACCGAACGCAACCGATTCGGTCAGCTCAATTTCAAGATACGCGGCGGGCAACCCGGCATCGGCCAGCACGCCCTTTACCCACTTGTCGAAATCTGGCCCCACTTGGCTCGCCGAAACATTGACGGCCAGCCGGAACGGTTGCCATGCCAGCACCCGCCAGTCGCGCATTTGACGGCAGGCTGCGCCCAGCACCCATGCGCCGATTTCCGGCATCAGGCCGGACGATTCGATCACGGGCAGGAACTGGCCCGGCGGCAACAGTCCGAGCGTCGGATGACGCCAGCGCAACAGGGCTTCCGCGCCGACAATCTGCTCACTGCGCAAATCGACAATCGGCTGGTAGTGCAGCTCAAGCTGCCCGCGCTCGACCGCCTGCGCCAGTTGCGCCACTGTCCATTCAATTGGCTGGGAAGCGCTCATGATCGACCTCTGAAGGCCCGCAGCAGCCGCGTCACAGACAGGACAAACAAGCCGGTCAGCGTGAGGGCTGCAATACCCCAGTGCTCGCCGATGAACGCGCCGGCCGTCGTGCCGGCCAGCACAATGGCGAGAATCGGCAAATGACAGGGACAGGTGAGCACCGCCAGCGCACCCCACAGGTAGCCGGTGAACGGCTTGTGTGTCTCGGCCGGCATGCGCTCGGGGCTGTTCATGGCAAACTCTCCGCATGCTGTGCCGGCGCGGTCGGCATGGCGGCCAACTGCACTTCCAGATTGGCCAACGCTTCGCGCCGGCGTTCGACGAACTGACGCAGCACAGCAAGCTGCGCGGCAGTTTCATCGCAGTTCGCCGCATCCAGCGCCCGGCACAGCCGCGCCAATGCGCCGAGGCCGATGCCCGCCTCGAAGGCGGCCCGCACGAAGCACAGTCGCTGCAAGGCGGCGTCATCGAACAGGCCGTAGCCACCCGTGGTGCAGGCGACTGGCCGCAGCAATCCGCGCAGCAGGTAGTCGCGCACGATATGCACGCTCACCCCGGCATCAAGGGCCAGCCGGGACACCGTGTAGGCGTTCATCGAACACCTCCTTTTGGTCGGTTCACGGCAATGCATATACCGTTTCGCCGAGTTCAATCCGCGCGCTGCGAATCCGATGCCGGTGCCGTAGAACATTGGGTCGATATCCGATCACGGTGTCCTAGATGACATGGTCTGCAACAGATGTCGATTAAACTCCTGGCCCAAGCCGAAAGCCTCGTGGACACTGACGATCGCCAATCCTTCCAATCCTTGATGCTTGGAGGCCCAGTCTTCCGCCGTCGGGACAGATGCAAAGAAATGTACATGGCAACAGAAGGACTGACGAACGTCGGCTGCTTCCTGCGGCAATACCAAGGACACCGCCATGCCGGCAGGTTCGACAGCCTGTATCTCGCTGGGTGAAACCGTGAGTGAAACGGGTGCTCCGGTTGCAGCGCAATGCGATGAGACGCGAGCTGTACGGCCGATCAGCGCCGGAAATATCAAGGTGTCCAGCGCGCACCAGGCATACAGACGGCGGTCGTCAATTTCAAAGACATACGAAGTCTCGCGCAAGGTGAGGCCGTAGCCGATGATGTTCCCATCTTTGTCATATTCGGTACTGGTGGCCTGTTCGAGTACGGCGGCCACTCGCTCAGCGGGCCAGTCGAGAATCCCGGCAAGTGTCGTTCGTGAAACCGGACGCCCCTTGGCGAGTTCCCGCAGTAGCGGGACCAAGAGATCCGCAGTACCATTGGTACGATTGACCGAAGTGAGACGTTCTAAAATATATGGGGCGAGCTTCATGGTTCCATCTCCTTTCATCCTGCGCAGCAGGACAATTGTTTGACATCCTTGGTGAAGGTCTGCGCCGCGAGCTTCAGCCCCTCGACCATCGTCAGGTAGGGGAACAACTGGTCGGCCAGTTCCTGCACCGTCATGCGGTTGCGAATGGCGAGAACAGCCGTCTGGATCAATTCGCCGGCTTCCGGGGCGACGACCTGCACGCCGATGAGCCGTCCGCTACCTTCCTCGATGACCAGCTTGATAAAGCCGCGTGTGTCGAAGTTGGCAAGCGCACGCGGCACGTTGTCGAGCGTGAGCGTGCGACTGTCGGTTTCGATCCCGTCGTGATGCGCTTCCGCTTCGCTGTAGCCCACGGTTGCTACTTGCGGATCGGTGAACACCACGGCCGGCATCGCGGTTAGATTGATGGCAGCATCCCCTCCGGTCATGTTGATCGCGGCACGGGTGCCGGCCGCTGCCGCCACATAGACGAATTGTGGCTGGTCCGTGCAGTCGCCGGCCGCGTAAATGTGTGGCGTGCTGGTGCGCATGCCCTTGTCGATGACGATGGCACCCTGCGCATTGACGGTGACTCCCGCCGCGTCGAGTGCCAGGCTGCGCGTGTTCGGTGTCCGTCCGGTAGCGACCAGCAGCTTGTCGGCACGTACTTCACCGTGTCCCGTGGTCAGCACGAATTCGCCGTTCACATGCGCGACCTGGCTGGCTTGCGTGTGTTCCAGTACCTTGATCCCTTCGGCACGGAAGGCCGCTGTGACGGCCTCGCCGATGGACGGGTCGTCGCGGAAGAACAGCGTGTTGCGAGCTAGGATCGTGACCTGGCTGCCCAGCCGGGCGAAGGCTTGCGCCAGTTCCAGCGCGACCACCGACGAGCCGATCACGGCTAGGCGTTCGGGAATGGTGTCGCTGACCAAGGCCTCGGTCGAAGTCCAGTAGGGTGACTCTTTCAGGCCCGGAATCGGCGGCATGGCCGGACTGGCACCCGTGGCGACCAGGCAGCGGTCGAACATCACGACGCGCTCACCACCCTCGTTCAAACTAACGATAAGGCTCTGGTCGTCCTTGAAACGCGCTTCACCGTGCAGAACGGTGATGGCTGAATTGCCGTCCAGGATGCCTTCGTACTTGGCATGACGGAGTTCTTCGACACGGGCCTGCTGCTGGGCCAGCAGCCGCTCGCGCAAGATCGTCGGCGGTGTGGGTGGCATGCCGCCGTCGAATGGGCTTTCCCGGCGCAGATGGGCGATGTGGGCGGCGCGGATCATGATCTTGGACGGCACACAACCGACGTTGACGCAGGTGCCGCCGATGGTGCCGCGCTCAATCAGCGTGACCTGCGCGCCTTGCTCGACGGCCTTCAGTGCTGCCGCCATCGCGGCTCCACCGCTGCCGATCACGGCGACTTGCAACGGGCGCTCGCCGCCGCTGCCCTTGTCGACGGCACCCATCCAGCCGCGCACCTTGTCGAACAGCCCAGTGCGGTTGTCGGTCGGCGGGGCATCGGCGAGCATCGCTTTGTAGCCCAGGCCAGCCACGGCGGCGGTCAGTGCGTCCGGCGCTGTGCCTGGATCAAGGGCGAGCTGGGCCGCGCCCTTGGCATAGGACACTATGGCAGATTGGACGCCGGGTACTTTTTCCAGCGCTTCCTTGACGTGCGCCGCGCACGAGTCGCAGGTCATGCCGGTGATTTTTAGATGGGTCATGCGACAGATCCTTTTTCGTTTGTGGTAGCAGACAAGGGCGTCAGATGTGCTGCGCTGCCGTTTTCAGTGCCTCACTTCTTGACGCTGGACGGATAGCCCGCGTCTTCGGTGGCCTTGGTCAGCTTCTGCACGCTGGTCTTGGCATCATCGAAGGTGACAACCGCTTCGCGTGTCTCGAAGGTCACGTTAACTTTGCTGACGCCTTCGACCTTGGAAATCGCCTTCTTAACGGTGATCGGACAAGCGGAGCAGGTCATGCCCGGTACGGACAGCGTGACGGTCTGGGTGGCGGCCCACACGGGGGCAACAACGGCAGCGATGGCGAGAGAGGCAAACAGTTTTTTCATGATGAACTCCTGTGATTAATAGAAAAATGGCATGACGTAGGGAAATCCGAGCGCGACCAGAACCAGCGCGGCCACGACCCAGAAAATGAGCTTGTAAGTAGCGCGCACTTGGGGAATCGCACACACATCCCCTGGTTTGCAGGCTTGCGCCGGTCGGTAGATGCGCCGCCAGGCGAAAAACAGCGCCACCAACGCCGCGCCGATGAAGATCGGGCGATAAGGTTCCAACACCGTCAAGTTGCCGATCCAAGCGCCGCTGAACCCCAGGGCGATCAGAACCAGCGGCCCCAGGCAGCAAGCCGAGGCGAGGATGGCGGCTAGCCCGCCAGTGAAGAGCGCCCCGCGCCCGTTTTGAGGTTCAGACATACGCTTGTCCTTTCAAATCTGGATTGGATAGCTTAAGCTTACTTCCGTACCAATGTACGGAGTCAAGCGATATGGAAAAAAATTTGGAGAATCTGACTATTGGCGTTTTCGCCAAGGCGGCCGGGGTCAACGTGGAAACAATCCGGTTCTATCAGCGCAAGGGCTTGTTGCCGGAGCCGGACAAGCCCTATGGCAGCATCCGCCGCTATGGCGAGGCGGATGTGACGCGGGTGCGCTTCGTGAAATCAGCCCAGCGGCTCGGATTCAGCCTCGACGAGATCGCAGAGCTGCTGAGGCTGGATGACGGCACCCACTGCGAGGAAGCCAGCAGCCTGGCCGAGCACAAGCTTCAGGACGTGCGCGAAAAAATGACCGACCTGGCGCGCATGGAAACCGTGCTATCCGAACTTGTGTTCGCCTGCCATGCGCGGCAAGGGAACGTTTCTTGCCCGCTGATTGCTTCGCTGCAAGGGGAGAAAGAGCCGCGTGGTGCCGACGCGGTGTAGCCGAGGGTAGTTACGCCTTAGCGTGCTTTATTTAATGAGATGGTCACTCCCTCCTTCCCGGTACTATGCTGAGGACAGGCTTTCATTCGGAGAACTATCATGGAAAACATTGCGCTCATTGGTATCGATCTGGGTAAAAACTCTTTCCATATTCATTGCCAGGATCGTCGCGGGAAGGCTGTTTACCGTAAAAAATTTACCCGGCCAAAGTTGATCGAATTTTTGGCGACATGCCCCGCTACAACCATCGCAATGGAAGCCTGTGGCGGTTCTCACTTTATGGCACGCAAGTTGGAAGAGTTGGGGCATTCCCCAAAGCTGATATCACCACAATTTGTCCGCCCGTTCGTTAAAAGCAATAAAAACGACTTTGTCGACGCCGAAGCTATTTGTGAAGCTGCATCGCGTCCGTCTATGCGTTTTGTGCAGCCCAGAACGGAATCTCAGCAGGCAATGCGGGCTCTGCATCGTGTCCGTGAATCCCTGGTTCAGGATAAGGTAAAAACAACCAATCAAATGCATGCTTTTCTGCTGGAATTTGGCATTAGCGTTCCCCGAGGAGCTGCCGTTATTAGCCGACTGAGTACCATTCTTGAGGATAATAGTTTGCCTCTTTACCTCAGCCAGTTATTGCTGAAATTACAACAGCATTATCACTATCTTGTTGAGCAGATTAAAGATTTGGAATCCCAGTTGAAACGAAAGTTGGACGAAGATGAGGTTGGACAGCGCTTGCTGAGCATTCCCTGCGTCGGAACACTGACAGCGAGTACTATTTCAACTGAGATTGGCGACGGGAAGCAGTACGCCAGCAGCCGTGACTTTGCGGCGGCAACAGGGCTTGTACCTCGGCAGTACAGCACGGGAGGTAGGACGACATTGCTGGGAATTAGTAAGCGAGGTAATAAAAAGATCCGAACTTTGTTGGTTCAATGTGCCAGGGTATTCATACAAAAACTGGAACACCAGTCTGGCAAATTGGCCGATTGGGTCAGGGATTTACTGTGCCGGAAAAGCAACTTTGTCGTCACTTGTGCTCTGGCAAACAAGCTGGCCAGAATAGCCTGGGCCCTAACGGCACGACAGCAAACTTATGTAGCATAACGGCAGAAATACACCGGTTTAAAGAATTACTGATCTGGTTTTGCGAATACTGATATTGATGATACTAACGGCCCACCGGCCTGTTGAGGAACCTGTAAAACGGAAAGGCTCATTGAAGCCGTATATTTTCTGGAGGTTCATCAGGCGCGGAACTCATCGAGGCGCGGGAATAAAATCCCATTCAGACGCCGGATAGATTCAAGCAAGCCAACTTGTCGTCAAAATCGGTGTTGCAAAAACGGGAGTGACCATAGATTCCGTTTTCTGAGACGACCCCTTGTAGGATTGGCTGTATCTGGGGACACTATAACCGTCAAAGAAGCCGGTTTGGTGTTGGTCATTGGGGTTATCCTGTGGATCTATGGTATAATCTTAACCAAGGTCAGCAATTCCTAAGGGGGTCAAATGGACGCTTTCACATTAGGCATGTTGGGGTTGCTCATTTTTTTCACTGTCGTCACTGGCGGCAGTCTGTATCTCTACCATGAGAAACAGAAGGAAAAAAAGCATCACAACGCCTAAAGAGTAACTGCGACAATGAACGTAAAGGCCAGCAATAGCTGGCCTTTTTTTATACTTGCAGTTTGAGGTGTTACATGTCACGATAAGGTAAGTGTGACATGTAACGGAAAAGGTGATTTTTTGAAAGTATCCAATGAAGATGCTCAGGCTACGGCGATCTATCTCCTCAGAGCTGCTTCGCGCCCAGCTTTCTGGCGTGACGTCCCATTCGATAAGAAACTTGAAGCCGTGGACAGCCTGAACAGCATAGGGCGATCACCATCAGAACTCACTGAATGGATTAATAAATACCTGACAGCAGAGCAAATCAATAAACTCGGGACATCAATTAGGCAACGTCGCAGAAGGGGATATGGTGTTGGTAAAAGCATAACTATAAGCGATAAAGCCCACAGGATTTTGAAGCGGTTGTCAGAAGTCGATGGTTGCAGTTTGTCAGAAGTGATCGAGAAACGCCTAGCCCGAGCTTATAAAAATACATGGGACCATAAATAGAGTGACACTAGGGGTTGCATTTTTAAAACCCGTGATAGCATCTAAATGAACCCAAACGAATAGGGGGGCTGGCGGCGATGCCGACCATTATCCCGACAATGGAGAAATAGACCATGATGACATTGACTACCGTCTCGAAGAAAACTTCAAATAATTCAGCCCTTGTATTCTGGCGCGTTGGTACAAAACGGAAAGGCATCCTTGATGTCCATATTGATTTTGACCACGAAGAAGCGGATCTTTTGGCTGAGCTCGTAGCCATTCGCTATCTGGCGCTGGACAAACAGGTTTTTTGCAGAGAGCCAGGTGCTGGTGCTGGTTACAAGCTGGTGGTATCCAAAGGTGCAATCAAGAAGCTGGCGCTGGGCAAATCCACCAAGGCTTTTGCTTTCAAGTTTGCGGCTTGCCTCACTGGGCGTTTAAAGGGCGCTACTATTGAAGTCTCGCAGAGCATGGAGTTTATGGATGAGCCGGGAGAGGGCAACATTGAGCTCCTCGATGTGGACAAGCAAGCCTATACCCAGACCCATGACGAAATATCTACACCTGCCATTGGCCCCGTCCTGGTTACTCAACATGCCATCGATCAGTATCAGGCCCGGATAACCTCTGGAGACCCTAAAAAACCGTGGGCCTCACTTGTTGGCCGCCTCCAGCATCCAGAGTTACAGGTTCAGCCCTTTGACGAGAAAGTGGCTCGCCATAAAGCCAGAAAGTATGGCCGCGTAGATAACGTGGAAGTCTGGGGCCATAGAGATTCCAAGTTCAAGTACCTGATGGTGATCAACGACGACAACCAAAAACGTGTTCTTGTCACAGTGTTTGAGCGAAATGAGTAACCTGCTTCTCATTTGTTCTGAATACACAACCTCTCCAAATCACGTATTCATACCCTAAAAGGGCAATAACGCAGTCGTTGATAACGACTCTCCCACCTGAAAATAGCTCCAGCATAAAAACTGGAGCTGTAAATGAGATCGAGACCTTCCCTTTTACTGATGCGAAACCTGCGGTCATTGGCCGTTGTGGTGCTCGCAACTTTGCCATGCGTTGCTTTTGCACAATGGCGGGTTGTAGCCGTGAGCACCGAAGTAGACAAAATGCGCTTCAACACCATCATAGACGCGCATTCCTTCATGAAGAATTATCGCTCTGGTGAGGAGCAAGGGAAGGGAACGCCAGTTGGGGATGCGCTTTATCCGGTTGCCAGTTATGGTGATGGCCGTTATGTCTCCAGGATCTGTTTTAAGTATCTAGGTGCTACTGGCGATTATGACCCCACTACCTGCACTGGCGACCCAGCTACGGTCTACTGGCGCTCAACCTATGTTCTGCCGGGTGAGATGGATAAAACACCGTTCCTGGACAGGGATCTCGGCTTACCAACAACGACCATGTGTGTAGGGAACCCTATCCATCTTGGCACCGGCAACAAGTTCCAGGCTGAACTGGATTATCAAAGCGGAGGCTCCGACCCTTTCACATTCACCAGATACTACAATAGCCACCTTCCTGATGAAGAGCTCGGCGGCTGGCGGCATACCTACTCGCGGAGCGTCGAGGTCAACGCCTCGAAGTACGGTGAGAACATGGTTGTCCTGCACCGGCCAGAAGGGCAACAACTCGCGTTCTACAACTCGTCCTCTGTCTGGGTGCCAACATGGAAAACCGATGATACCTTGACGAAGGATGCTACCGGCTGGCGCTACACTCAATCTGACGGGGTAGTCGAGGCCTATGATGAAACCGGACGACTGACCGGCATCGAGAAGCCCAACGGCAATCACATCACCCTGAGCTATCTGAACGGAGAGCTATCCTCGATCACTGACGGCTTTGGCCGCACCATCCAGTTCCAGTATCAAGATGGCCGCATGGTCAGTGTCACCGATCCTGCTGGTGGCAGTATTCAGTACCAGTACAACAGCGCTGGCAAGCTGGCGGAAGTGATCTACCAGGACAATACGAGCCGCAGCTATCTCTACGATGACCCGAATGCACCGGGTTTGCTCTCTGGGCTGGTGGACGAGAACGGCAACCGTTTCGCCACATGGGGATATGATACTCAGGGGAGAGCGGTTCTAAGCGAACACGCCGGGGGCGCAGAGAAAACTCAGGTAAGCTACAACGCTGACGGAAGCGTCTCTGTCACCAATGCCCTCGGCCACGTTCAGCGATACACCTACAGTCGCCACAATGGGATGCTCAAGCCTGATGTGGTTGAGGGTGCGCCGTGTACCGGCTTTGTGGGCGGCAAGGAAACCTACGTCTACGACAGCAAAGGCCTCGTCTCCAGCATTACTGACCGCGCTGGGCAGAAGCGCACGTTCACCCATAACGACCGGGGATTGGAAACCACCCAGATAGACCAGGACGGGGGTAAGGTTACGACCGACTGGCTTCCTTCCAAGTCGCTCCCGGCAAAAATCACAGAACCAACCAGGATCACTGAGCTCACCTACGACACTCATCTCCGGGTGATAAGCCGCAAGGTCACTGATCGCAGCTCGGGCGCTTCCCGGACATGGACCTACACCTATGCCCCTGTTGGTACAGGAAAGCCGAGCCTGTTGGCCTCGGTTGATGGTCCGCGCACCGACGTCAGCGATGTTACGACATTTGACTACGATGACCAGGGCAACCTGATCCGGACAACGAACGCGCTGGGGCAGGTGACGCAGTTTGGTGACTACGACGCGAACGGTCGCGCCGGGACCATTCAGGGTGTCAATGGTGTAACCCAAACCCTCACCTATGACGCCAGAGGAAGACTTGTCAGCTCCACTGGGCCAGAAGGAACCACGGTCTACAACTATGATGCTGTGGGCCTCCTGAGTTCGCTGACCAAGCCAAATGGTGCAACCGTCAGCTATGAGTACGACGCTGCACATCGGCTGGTGGCGGAAACAGATGCACAGGGCAACCGGCGCGAGCTTGAGCTCAATGACCTCGGGAACCCAGTAGAAGAGCGACTGCTCGATGCGCTGGGCCAGACCCGTTGGATAGAGCGCCGGATCTTCAACGAAATCGGCTGGCTCTCCAGTGTCTCCGACGCCTATAGCAATCAGTCATCGTTTTCCTACGATGTGGTGGCAAACCTGATACAGGAGACCAGTCCCTCTGGTAACACACACTCCTACAAGTACGACGGCTTCCATCACCGGACACAAACGACCGATCCCCTCGGGAAGGTCACGCAGGTGCTCTACAAGGATACCGGCGATGTTTACCGTGTCTCCGACCCTCGTTCGCGCCTGACCTACTACAGCTACAACGGCTTTGGCGAAGTGACCCAGGTCCGGAGCCCGGACACCGGCACCACCGACATTACCTATGACGAAGCCGGTAACGTGGCAACGCGCAAAACGGCCAAGGGGCAAACCACAAGCTACAGCTATGACGCGCTGAACCGGATCATCGAAACCTCCAGCGATGTCGCTGGCGAATCGCCAATTCTGTACGGGTACGACGAAGCAACCTCACCATACGGCATAGGCCGCTTGACCTCAGTCGATGATGGCAACGGTGTCCGGAGATTTGGCTACACCCCCGAAGGATGGCTGGCTTACGAAACCTGGGAAACCCACGGGCAGAGCCTGACTACCCAGTACCAATACGATGGTGCAGGCCTCGTCACGAAGATCACGTATCCCAGTGGCCGTGAGGTCTCCTACACCCGTGACTCAGCCGGTGACGTCATCGAGGTGACAACGACACAAGCAGGCACCACAACAAACCTGGCAAGCCAGATTGAGCGAGCGCCCTTTGGCCCCGTCACCAGTATGGTCAGAGGGAACGGCATTTCAGAAAGCCGCACTCTGGATCTCGATTACCGTGTCACCGGCATCGACGCTGCTAGGGTGCATTCGCTGGTCTATCGGTACACGCCAGACTCGTTGATTTCAGCCATAGACGACAATCTCAGCTCATCAGTCAATCAGTCACTCGGTTATGACGCGGTTGGCCGCATCACCTCTGCTGAGGGGATCTATGGCGTTTTGGGCTATGGCTATGACGCCACCGGCAACAGGACCTCGATCACGACCGATGGCCTGAGCCAAAGCTACACCATCAACTACATGAACAACTGGTTGGTGAAGGCCGGGCAAACCTCCAGAAGCTATGACGCCAATGGCAACCTGACGAAGCAGGGGGCGGATACCTTCACCTATGACAGCCAGAACCGGCTGGTGGCCGCAACGGTCGCGGGAGTGACTGTAAGCTACACATACAACCATCTGGATCAGCGTGTAACCAAGACCCTAAACGGGCATACCCGGCTGCTGGTTTACGACCTGGCAGGAAACCTCATCGAGGAGCTGGACGCGGCCACTGGAGACGTGCTGGCGGAGTACATCTGGCTCGATGGGACACCCTTGGGCTTTGTTCAGTCAGGACAGACCTACCAAGTCCACGTCGATCACCTGGGCACCCCGAAGGCACTGACCGACGTCAGCGGCCAAGTCGTTTGGAAGGCGAGCTACAGCCCGTTCGGTAAGGCCAGCATCATCATCCAGGGGCCAACCTTCAACCTGCGATTCCCAGGACAGTATTACGACGCGGAGACCGGGTTCCACTACAACTGGCGGCGTTACTACGACCCAGCGACCGGGCGGTACATTACCAGCGACCCTCTTGGCCTGATCGATGGAGTAAACACCTACGGGTATGTGCATGGAAACCCTATGTCCAATACCGACCCGACGGGTGAATTTGCGTTTGTTGGTGCAGGTATTGGAGCTGGGTTGGAGCTACTTAGCCAACTAATCGAAAATAATGGGAGTTGGAAATGTGTTAGTTGGTCAAAAGTTGGAATCGCCGGAGCGATTGGGGCTATAGGTGGCGGCTGGGCGTCAGGAGTTTTCAGACATGCCAGCTCCGGTAAATCGTGGTTCAAATTAAGCCAAAAATGGAGCAATGTCTCACCCAGAGTAAGGAAAGTTCAAGGGGTTCCACGAGGTAATGAGCTTCACCATTGGGCTATTCAGAGAAATGGCAAGTTTGGCAAATATGTTCCTGACTCAATAAAAAACCATCCTTGGAACTTGAAGTCCATTCCAAGAGATATTCACCAAAACATTCACGGCAATGGACCTACCCCATATAGCGCATTTGGTCGTTGGTGGCACGGGACGCCTGAATGGGCAAAAGTAGCTCAAGCCTCTCCTGTTAGTGGTGGTTTAGCTGATTCAATAAATGATGAGGGATGCGGTTGTGCAAATTGAATTTCCAGCGCTGCTTGTGAGCAGCAAGAAAAGGTCGCTCTTCGTAGTGGCATCAGAATCCGAGTTCGGGAAATGTACTATTCAGTCTTTGAGGAACGGTTATTTTGAGCTGATGGACATTTATGATTCGGAAGGTCGTCACTACAAAATAGACGAGGTTGCGAGCTACAAGCCGCTAAGTCCATTCTGGTACTGGCCTGTAGAAATTGTGATGTATGGTTCTCGACTGTTTAAGGCTAATTTCAATGCTGTTCTTATCTCTAATCTGGATTGCAAGGAGTTAAAATCTGAACTTTGTGATTTGGCTAAAAAGTACAGAAGTAATTTGGATTCCGGCGTCGGAATTGAAAAGATTATGGAGGAAATGGAGTCTGCCAGAACAATTAAAGAATTGATAAAGGTTTTTGGCTAGTTATTCATTGAATACGCTGGTGTTAGTCTAGCTAACCGACGCCAGCGGCCAAGTGTTTGGAAGGCGAGCCATCATAGAGTCAGTAGAGAGAGATACTTTTGGAAATCAATAGTATTATGATTGGTACAAATGAGTTGTAGCTCCATATTTTAAAGGGGGATTTCAGAGAAATGAAGAATAAGAAGGTAATAACTTTGATAATGGCCGCAGCCGCATCATGCTCGTCAGTCTACGCCGCGACATTACCGACCAGTGAGGTAGACGCATACATACTTGCGATGAACACCATGTCACCTATCACTGCAAAGTACACCATCCAGTACAAGCAAGCGGTTGAGCAGAAATGCAATACAGCCCTGAGCGTTGAGCAGCTCAACTCAAAGGCATTCACCAATGTTGTCCAGGCAATGGTGAGTAGTGAGACCGTCGATAGAATGGGGCTTGATGCTGCTGGTGGATCACTCCAGGATACCCTGTCTGTGATCGGCAAGAACGTCACATGCAGTGACCTGAACGCGCCATTTAAAGCACTCTTGGATGATAAGGACTTCACCAGAAAGCATCAGCACCTATCGAAGGTGCTGCATACTTGGAATGAAGTTGTTTCTCAAAGCAAACCCTGAGTAACAAAAAGGAGCCTAACTGGCTCCTTTTTTAATGGGGATGATGTTACGTTCGTGGACGTTATTTTCACTCGGGATATGTAACGTTGAAAAAGGCGTACCGACAAGAGAGTGGTCACATAGCTCTCCATAATAGATGAGCGACAAAATCTCTTGCTCGTTGATTTTTCCCACCTTAAAAAGGTAATTGATTATTGCTGTATCCAGTAGGTCGTGACACCCATTAAGCAGATCCACGATATTGGCCGCAGCTTCATTTTCCTCTCCGTCATCTCGACCGGCTAATACTGATTCAACCCAAGCCTCAAGGCTCGGATGTCCCTCAGCGAGCTCTATTTGACGGCACTCGTTCTCGATCAACCCTGTGATTGCTTCGTTGAGCGTTCCGCCATAAGTCGGCATGTTGAGAACAACTCCAAATCCGGGGATTTCTTTTTGGATTGGCTTCGCATCCTTGGGAGCTGATTTCAGCCACAGGAAAAACCAGATCCCAGAGCTTATGTCTTCCGGCTTGACCTGGTTGGCCGCAAGGAATTTGGAAACCTCGTTACAGATGATGCCATCTGGCGCTGCCATCTCGTAAATACCCGCCATCAGATCTTCAAGGCTCTTATACATATTATCTCTCGCACCTGTACATGATGTTTTCACTATCGTTGTTAAGCGTTTTTTCAGCAAGTATGTTCCAGCGAGACATCTTATACCATTCCATCTAAATCTGTAAAATTACCGTATTACCGTAATTATGATAATTACGGTAAATAAATTTAAGTTCTTCTTGCTGTTGTTCTACTTATTAAAATGTATCTTTGAAAAAGTAGAGTTTTTGGAATAGGATAGGTGGTGCTGAATGCCCACTTTTTACAAGGAGCGCGACCAGTGATTTTTGATGTAAGAGCGACCTTTGAAGTGGCACTCCAGACGGACACCCACCTGGTACTTATCGATCTGGATCAGGGAGCATCAGTTACGAACGATGCTGATGCAGTGATCGCCTGGTTGGCCGCAAACCTCGAAGGTGGAATTGGAAAACGTAAGGTGTACTACCGGGACACCGATGGACGCTTTGATGAGCTCAAGGTTAATGCCGGTGCTTTTGCCGGATTTGCACCTTGTAGCGAAGGCCAGCAGACCACCTTGGCTGGGATGCTCGGCCAGTAACTTTGTGTGGAGAACTCGATGTTAAACAAAAACAAATTTGAGAAAGTTTTAAAGAGAATCCTCGATAAGAACTTTGAGCGCTGCTCTATTTGCAGGAAACCATTCCCTGGACCGTGCCATACTTTTGCTGGTTTGGATTCGGACAATAAAGTTCAGAACGTAGGTTCTTGCTGTCGGACCAGTATTGTGGACTTGCGGCATGGAGGTGTGTATACGACCGCTCCTGTAGATACTCAAGAGGGGCAAAGTCAGGCGCATGAGCTACTCGCAACACATCCTTGTAAGGGGATGATGGGGCATGCTTAGCAAAAAAGTCTTTTTCATTAGTCAAGCGGAGGCCGAAAGACTGGAGCCGGTTCCCGGTGCGGCCATGATCTCCATAACTGACCCAGACAAGTCCCCTGCCGCTCTCGGACAGTGGGGGCAGTTGTACCGCGATAGCTTCTATGACGGCGGCTATTCTGAGAACACCATCCACACGATGAAGGCAGCGTTCCGGATGAATTACGCCTCTTACATTGACTCATCCCAGGCTGAAAAGCTGTCCACCTTCCTGGATGGATTGGTTGGTAGCGGTATCGATCAGATCTTCGTTCATTGCTATTACGGAGAATCCAGAAGTGGCGCGGTAGCGCTGTACCTCCAGAACAAACATGGATTCACTCCGAATAAGCCGATCACCAAGCCCAACCGAACAGTTTACGAATTGCTGTGCAATCCAACCAAGTTTGAACCACTGATGCAAAGCTACGAAACGCAACATATGGAGGAGGAACTACCTCTTCACCTCAAAATATGGGATTTTCTTCTCGTTGCGGTCGGGCTTAGGAGGTGACTTTGCACGACACAAACAATGACAAGGAAGAGCTAGTTTCACATGCGAAAGTAAATGTTCCGGCAGAACAAAGCATTCGCGGTGAACTGTTGCCGTCATCGAGCTCGCTCCGGAACATCCAGGACAACCCCGCCGTCGCCTATCTGGTGAGCCTCGGGTCAAAGCGAAGCAGGCAGACCATGAGCTCATTCCTCAACATTGTCGCCAAGATGATCGGGTTTCAGAACCTTCGTGACTGTGCATGGAGCTCAATGAGGCGGCACCACATATTGGCGGTGCTGGAAATGCTGGGGGATGCAGGGAAGGCTCCGGCAACGATCAACACCTACCTGTCAGCGCTCAAAGGGGTGGCTCTTGAAGCCTGGACGATGAAGCAAATTGATACGGATAGCTTCCAGCACATTAAGCAAGTCCGTTCAGTACGTGGATCTCGACTTCCTAAAGGGCGGGCACTTGAACGCCATGAGATTCGCAGCCTCTTTTTCACATGTGAAAGTGATTCAAGCGCCAAAGGGCTTCGGGATGCGGCCATTCTCGGGGTGCTCCTCGGGTGTGGCTTGCGCCGCTCGGAAATCGTTGCGCTGGACATGGGAAGCATGATCTACAAGGACCGCGCTCTCAAGGTTCTTGGCAAGGGCAACAAAGAGAGAATGGCGTATGTGCCTGGTGGCGCATGGAAAAGACTGGATAAGTGGGTTGAAGAGGTTCGAGGAACGCATGAAGGGCCTTTATTCCCGAGGATCAGGCGGTTTGATGATGTGACTGGAGAGCGGATGTCGGATCAGGCCATCTACCACATCTTGGAGACCAGAAGAGTTGAAGCCGGTCTGGAGATGTTTGCGCCCCATGACCTGCGACGCACCTTTGCCTCCTCGATGCTGGATAACGGTGAGGATATTGTGACCGTGAAGGACGCAATGGGCCACTCAAGCATTGCAACTACCCAGAAATATGACAGACGCGGCGATGAGCGTTTGAAGAGAGCGAGCCAACGCCTCGATATAGCGGATTAACAGCATGAATGATGAAGAACTCGAACTTGCCAGAGCCGAAGCCATGAAAGCCGATAGGTGCTTTTCAAAAGGACGGCTCAGGGACGAATTTCGGATGAAGCCTAAGCCAGGAGTAGAGCCAGTTTCGTTCTACAAAAACGGGTATGGTGGCCAATTTGGAGTGTACCGGATAGCAGATTGCCAACCAATGCGGAGAAGGGGTTGTTCACCGGCATCACAAAAGCAAATAAGGGCGCAATCCATCCTTTCGGTCAAGGCAAGAATGCGTAGCAACCTGGCAAAGGCCTCTGTCATGGCACAAAGGTGGGTCGCTCTGGAACCTCTGGTTCTCGATACCGAGACGACCGGACTTGGTGAAAGAGACCAGGTGATCGAGCTGGCTGTTACTGACATCAGAGGCGCGGTTCTCCTCTGCACCAGATTACGGCCAACCGTGGAAATAGACCCTCAGGCAATGGGTGTTCATGGCATCACCGAGACTGAGCTGTCGAATGAGCCTACGTGGACTCAAGTTGCGCCAGCTCTCGCCCGGCTTTTGTCGGGCCGTCATCTGGTGATATTTAACTCCAGTTTCGACAGTAGGATGTTGAGGCAAACAGCCAGTGCATTTGGAGACCAACTCTCTTGGTGGCAAGAGCAGAACTGTCTGTGCGCGATGAAGCTGGCGGCTGATGCCTTTGGCTCAACCAACCGGCACGGCACAATCTCACTTGCGGATGCCACCTGCGAGGCAGGTGTGAGCTGGAAAGGTCGAGCCCATTCAGCAGCGACCGACGCTATTGCCACCGCCGACTTGGTGACAGAGATAGCCAAAGTCCAACGTGACCTCGTGGTCCAGCTCCAGGAGCTTCAAAGCAAAGGTAATTTGGAATGACAGAACAATCCTACGGCGAAAGCCTCAAATTTTTCTCAGACTGGCAGAAGGACCCCGCGAAACGCACCGGCCTGAATGTGCAACACACGCTAACCAGAGGTGAATATCCTACGGTCAGCATCGAGATTGCGCCGATCAGGGCATCGGGGTCCAGCCCAGACTGGAAAAGCAAGATCACGGTGCAGCTCACTCGCGGCGAACTGACGGCGTTTTGCAGCGTTCTCTTTGGTTTGCGTAGCAAGGCTGAGGGTTCCTATCACGGCGACGCGAAGAATAAGAGCTTTGCGGTTTACAACAACGGCAAGGCCGGTGTTGCGATCATCCTTAGTGAGCGAGGAAACCAGCTCCAGAATTTCATCAATGATGACGACCGAATGGAGCTCGCAGTCTTCGCAGTTCGCCAGCTTTCCAACGCATGGAAAGTTACCCCTTCTGATGCCATCGCGCTGCTACGCCAATCAGCGTGGATGGACCGAAATTTGTCCTAATCGAGCAAATCTAGGCACCCTAAAAGTCGTCCTATAACCACAAAGTTAGACCATCATGCAAAGTGGGGTATAGAGGGTGCCAGCCCCACCCCAGCAGTCCCCCTCAGCCACATTTCTGGCTTGCCCCGCGCTTTTCTTCTTTCTCTCTTTTTCTCTCTCTTTCTCAATCTAATCTCACACACGAAGGTCAAACAGGGCACCCGCCGACGCGAAGCGGAGGCGTATTCTTGCCCCTCCCCCTCATTGCATGATGGTCTAAATCTGTCTACTATGTAACCAATGAACTGTTAGAACAAACCCACACATAGGCGGCAGCATGGCTAAAAACTTCATATCAGAACAATTCTCGGCCATGTGCCGCGACTTAACGAACCTGTCCTCTCTTATCAAACGACTACCGCCACGGTACGCAAAAGTTGCGGCCATCCCTCCTACCGGAAAAGGAATGGAGAACGAGCCCGTCAACAAGATTGTCGTAACTGAACAAACTGGGCGCGAAGCTCTTGAGCTGGCAGCGCACAGCTACAGAGATCTTCACATCAACCCAGACTATTCGCAGAAGTCTGCCAGGCGCACCGTGGGGGTACTCTGGTTCTCCCCTTCCAGGATTGGTGTAGCTGACGAAATTGCGGCGACGGTTGAACGCATCAACGCGGCCAAAGCTGGTATCGAGGAGTTCATTATCTCGACGTACCCCACCAGGCAAGAGAGGTTTGAAGCACTTCGAGCGGACTGCCCTGGTGTCATGACTCTCCACCTTTACAGACAAATTCGGTGCTATACCAATGGCGACATCGACTCTATCCGCTTCACCTGGCAACGGAAGGACTCCTTGAAGAAGCCCGTAAAAGAGGAGCTTTTGCAACGCATCAGAGAGGAGCTGGAGCGATCTGGGCCAGACTATCAACTTCCCCTGGAGCAGCTTATCCAGAAGATCGCCAGCACCCCGGAGCCTTATCTCCGGGAGCGAAGGGAAGTAAAGGTTCAACCGGTGGCAAACGTCATGGCCGCAGGGGTACTCAAAACCGTTACCGCGCCAATGCCCCTGATCGTGCTCCAGGATAAGGATGTTCAGCTCAAATTGCTTCGTAACTTTGACGCCTCAGAACAACGCAAAACTCGATCTGATAAAGCGGCATCGGAAATCCTTGGCACCTTCGGTGGAGTCACTATCGAATCCTTCCCTGGATGAATCAGCGTGACCGCGTAACAAGGCTTTTCCGCAGCCGGAAGGGCTTTGTCCCACACAAACAATTCCAATCGACAGCAGCATGATATATAATTATGATAATTACCGTATTATCGTAATTATCGTAAACATTACAAATTAAAAGGAACGTTCTCATGGCAAGAAAATTGGTTGAGTTTGACGATGTAGCGGCTGCGGCCCAAAAGCTCAAGGACGCCGGTAAACGCCCAACGGTCATCGCTATCAGAGACATCATTGGCAAGGGGAGCTTTACCACCATTTCAACGTATCTCAAACAGTGGTCAGAGGAACACTCCCTCGATGAAGAGCTGGTAGAGGTAGTCCTTCCAGAATCGGTTATGAGCGATGCTGAGCTCTTCCTACAGAAGATCTATACGGTAGCCAAAGCAAGCGCCGATGAACAGCTTGAGCGCGAGCGTGAACTGCTACGACAGAAAGAAATTGAGTACCAGGAAGATATGCAGCAAGCCGTGGACATGGCAAATGATGCCACCGAACGGGCTGAGCTACTGGAAGAACAACTTGAAGCTCTCACCAACAAAAAATCAGAGCTCGATGCGGCCCTTGGTAAGGCAGAAAACTCGCTATCCCTCAAGTCTGCGGAGCTAGAACGCTCACTGGCTGACATTGATAAGCTGGAAAAGCGGATCGTTGAGTTGGAGGGCAAGCTGGAGGCGAAAGCCGCAGATCTGACCCGAGCACAGGATCACCTGGAGCAAGCTAAAAGCGAAAATCGCTCTTTGAGCCAAAAATTGGCAACTACAGAGGGTGAGTTGGAGGAGCAAAAAGGCAAGAGTATAGAGCAGACAGAAAAGCTCCGGGCCGCTCAGGAACAAAAAACATCGTTGAAAGAGCAGCTCGAAAATGTACAGGCCAAACTGGCCCAATCACAGGACTCCCTTGCCACAGCCAAAGCTCATGGCGAATCCGCTGAACGAGAGTGCCAGCGCCTATCTGGAGAGGTAGAAAAGCTGGACGCCAAATTATCCAGCGCCGAAGCAGAAGCTCGCGCTCTTGTTCAAGACAAAGGCATGATGGCTGGTCAGTTGCAGGAAAAAGACCAGCAGGCCAAGAGCCTCGAACAAAGACTCAATGATGCACTGACCAAAATTTCTGGGTTGGAGCAAGAGCTCGCTAAAGCTGGTAAGGGAGGGAAAAAGAAAGAGGAAAACTGATGGCGCGAAAGGCTAAATATTCAGAAGAGTGGCGACACAGAGCTGCGGCTCTTCAAACCAAGATTGAGGAGGCTATGACACTAGCCACCTCATCTATTGGCGACTATCGCTGGTTACACCGTCTCCATAGTTGGGTTACGGAGGTGGCTCAAGGTAAAGCCCCAGACTGGTGGACAGATCTGGATTGTGAAGTATCCCTCCCCCGAGAAGAAAAGCGGATCAGTACGTTCCTCTCGACACAAAAGAAGCGCATCACTCTCCAGATGTGTTTGTCGTAGGGGGCCTCATGAAACAACTTCCTCCTGACACACCAGAACAATCACTGATCACTCAGTACAAAGGGCCTCGCCTTGTCGTTAAGGCCTACGCTGGAACGGGTAAAACCACGACACTGGTGAAGTACGCCCACAACAACCTCGATTCACGTATCCTCTACTTGGCATACAACAGGGCTATCCGCGACGAGGCAAGAGAAAAGTTTCCTGCAAACGTAGACTGCAAAACGTCCCACCAGCTTGCCTACGCCACTATAGGAAGGGGCTACCAGCACAAACTCTCCGGCAACCTAAGGCTCACCGATATTGCCCAAGCGGTGAATACCAAGAACTGGACGTTTGCCAAAGATATTCTCGATACGCTCAACGCCTTTATGTGTAGTGCAGACATGCGGATTCTTTATACGCATTTTGCTCGCGCCGATACGGGTAAAGTGCTTACGTCCAAACAGGAGAGATACCAAATCCAGGTGGTCGAAGGTGCTGAGCTCATATGGAAACGGATGACAAACGTTCAAGATCCGTTCCCGACCGTACACGATTGCTACCTCAAACAGTATCAGCTCGGGATGCCGAATCTGTCTCGCCGGTACACCACCATTCTTTTTGATGAGGCACAAGACGCTAACCCCGTAACAAGTAGCATCGTCCTACAGCAGAACTGCAAGGTAATCCTGGTTGGAGATCGCCACCAGCAGATCTATAGGTTCAGAGGCGCAAACAACGCCCTTGATAGCAAAGAGCTCATGAACGCCGACCAACTCTATCTCACTCATAGCTTCCGCTTTGGCCCCAACGTTTCGCTGGTGGCAAACGCCCTTCTTGAACTCAAAGGTGAAACACGACCTGTTGTTGGCCGGGGACCAGCAGATCAGGTACTCATGTTTTTACCAGGTGACGTGGGCCACCGCGCAATACTTCACCGAACCGTCATGGGGGTTATAGAGACGGCGCTCTCTGCGACCGAATCCGGAGCGCAGGTATTCTGGGTCGGTGGAATCGACGCTTACCAGATCAATGAGCTCCAGGATTTGTACTGGTTTTCGATGGCAGAGCCAGACCGGGTAAAGAATAAGAAACTGCTTGATGAGTATGAAGACTACTTCGAGTATCAAGAAGTAGCGAAGGCGACCAAAGACCCTGAGATGATGAGGGCTGTCAAGATCATCAACAGCTACGATGAAATCCCTGAACGACTCACCACTCTACGACGCAATACAGTCAAAGAAGAGTTTGGGGCTGACATTACGGTCTCAACAGCTCATCGGTGCAAAGGGTTGGAGTGGGACTTTGTTCAGCTCTATGACGACTTTCCGGATGTCCTGGACCCAGAGCTCGACCCAATGGCCCGTGACGATGAAATAAACCTGCTCTACGTTGCATCCACCAGAGCGATGCGAATCCTTGCGTTGAACAGCGCTGTCGAGATGGTTATCCGCTACATCACCCAAAAACGCATGGTCGAGAAGCAGATGAAGATGGCCGCAGAAGCGACAGAAGTTGAAGAGGACACGACCAAATAGTTTGGTCAATTCTTTCACATGTGAAAGTTGACAAATAAAACGCTCTAAGCGCCCTAAATGGGCGCTTACACCTGCCTAATTTCACGCCTCCCACCTCTACCATATCGAGCATGGGAAAATACGTGCGTGAGACTATGAAAAAATCACCTTTGAATTTACTGCTCCTTGCAGCGCTCACGCTGGGGGCATCACACCAGGCTTGGGCTCAAGATGGCACAAGACCTGGTTTTTATGAGCGAAAGGAAGAGGGTTGGTTCTGGTACAAGGAAGAGCCCAAAGAACCAGAGAAAAAACCCGAAAAGCCCAAACCAAAGCCTGTGGCAGAAGCGAAGCCTACACAGCCTAAGCCTGCTGCTCCGCTTCCGAGCGGCCCAGAAATGTTCTCAGCGGAATGGTTCCGGGAAAACTTACCCAAGTACAAAGACCTTGCTTGGAACAATCCTACCGTTGAAAACGTCAGGACGTTTCTCTACTTGCAACGATTTGCGATAGATCGCTCTGAACAATTTTCCGATGCTACAGAGCTGGCGGTCGTAGGTGATCCTTTCTTGGATGAAATTACTCGACGTCCTGCTGCCACGTTTGCCTCACAACAAGTTGATCGTGACGCTGGTAACGCCAAAAACATGCTACTCAAAAGCGTAGCCGAACGCGTAGGGATATTCTTCTTCTACAAGTCCGACGATGACTACAGTGACTTGCAAGCACCGCTCATCAAGATGTTGGAACAAGGAGAAGGATTCTCGATCATTCCTGTATCTATGGACGGCAAACCACTCCCCAGTGGGCTTTTCCCCCATTACAAAACCGATGAAGGCCATGCCAAACAACTTGGTATCGTAACTTTCCCTGCTGTTTACCTCGCATCTCCAGACGGTCAGTTCGCTCCTATAGGACAAGGGCCAATGTCTCTTCCTGAGCTGAATCACAGGATTTTGGTCGCAGCAAAACGCAATGGTTGGGTCACAGACGAAGAGTTTAACCGTACACGTCCGGTACTCAACCTAGAAAACAACATAGCCGAACGCTTGGCCTCACCAGAGCTGGGCTCTGACCTCAAACAACTATCTCAAGCGAGCGGCGATAAAGACAACTTTGTGCCACCGGAACAACTCATGAAGTACATCCGGGACAAATTACAGGAGAACTAAGATGGTCACGCACAAGACATTAAAAAGGAGCCTGCTTGCCCTGAGTGTGGCGGCCAGTCTCGTCATGGCACCGACAGGGGCGATAGCCGCTAACGGCCTCCAATCACAGATGGACAAACTCTTCAATGAAATGAGCAACACAACACCACCTGGGGTTTATGAAAGCCAACGACGTGGCGTTTTAGCTGGTGGCCGGTTCACTGCAAAGACACGAATCTTCGACGAGAACCTGGTGAGCTTTGCCCCTCCATCATGGAAAGCTGGTTGCGGTGGTGTAGATCTGTTCGGCGGTTCGCTTTCCTTCATTAACGCGGATCAAATTGTCCAACTCCTTCGGGCTGTAGCAGCCAACGCCAAGGGCTATGCCTTCCAGCTTGCGCTCGATAACGTTTTCCCGGACGGAGCGAAGTGGATAGAGAACTTCCAGAAGAAAGTGCAAGCGCTCAACCAACATCTGGGCAACTCCTGCCAGCTCGCTCAAGGTTTCGTGAACGACCTAACCAGCGGCATGGACCTTAAACACAAAACTGATGCTTCTATAACCGCGACAACTTCCGGCCTGTATGAAGACTTCTTCGGGTCCAAGCAGGAAACCAGCGGCAAGAGTCCTCTGGAAGAACTGAAAGCCAACAAACCTGACGAATACAACAAGATGATTGGCAACATCGTCTGGAAGCAACTCAAGAGCAACAACGCCAACACCTGGTTCCAGTACGGGGATAACACCCTTCTTGAAGCGATCATGTCTTTAACCGGCACAGTCATCATTGGTGATCTGGTAAACGACCCGAACTCAACCGGCACTGGTGCGAAAACAACCCCTCTGACGACCCTACCAGGTAACAAGATCACCTTGTCAGACCTGATTTCAGGCGGTTCTGTTGAGATCTATTCCTGTGATTCTGATACGACCAACTGCCTGAGTGCTGGCTCCAGCAATAAAACTGTCGTGCTCAAAGGTATCAAGAACCAGATCACCGATATGCTGTTAGGAACAAGCTCTACACCTGGTGTGATCTACAAATACGCAACGAACTCTGGAACCTTAACCGACCCAGAAAAGGCCTTTGTTTCTAACCTCCCCGGAGGGATTGGCACCATTGTTCGTAACTTGTCTGTCCTTTCACAGGACGGCGCTAACCTGTTCGCAACAGAGTCATCAGGAGCGATAGCCCTGACCATGATGTATAGCTTCTCGGAAGAGTTCTTCCGCGCAGCTCGCATTGCGATGGCTAACAGCAAATCACCCTACAAGAAAGAGGCACTAGAGCTTCTCGCGCAATCGCAACAGCAAATCCGTGCTGAATACACAATCCTGTCCTCTCAATACGGCGATCTGGCAAGCCAAATTGAGAAATACAACAACCTACTGGACAACATCCGCAAGCAAAAATACATGCTGGCAACTTTGTCCAATCCTCCTAGCACGAACTAAGGAGCTATTGGAATGGGATCTTTTTCAATCCACTCTATCGGTGACTCTGCTTTTCTGGAGCAAATCCTGATTGCAGTATCAATGATCACCGGCACCGGGGATTTCGAGAAGATGGTCAGTATTGGCCTGCTTCTTGGGGTCTTGATGATCTGTATTCAGTCCGTCTTTCAGGGCGCAAAGCAAATCAACCTCCAGCAAGTGCTGGTAGGTTGGATTCTATATGCCTGTTTCTTCGGCCCAACCACAACTGTGACTATCGAGGACGCTTATACAGGGCAGGTTCGAGTCGTCGCCAATGTCCCTATTGGGGTAGGCTTTGCTGGAGGTGTCATATCCAACGTGGGATACACCATCACCAATTTGTTTGAAACTGGATATGGGGTAATCGTACCCAATGTCACGGAAAGCCACTTTTCCGAAACACTGAAACTGTTGAATGACGTCAGACGGCGAGCCTATGACACAGGAGTTTTTACTGCGCTTAACTCAGCAAATGGAGGCGGCTATGTTGACGTGAGGCGTTCCTGGAACAATTACATTCGGGAATGCACGTTAACCAAAGTCGATCTCAACCTAATGTCCCTTGATGAGTTGATGAACCGTTCAACTGACTCAGCTTTGCGATTCAACTCACAGCTCTACGGAACTAGGTTGTATTTGTCTACAGCAAACCCTGACGGCGCTGACTACACATGTACTGACGGATGGGTGGCTATTAGCACTGCAACCGCCAACCTAAGCAGCCCGGTTGTTGTTGATGCTCTTAACAGCCTACTGGGTATTGACACGTCAACTGGAGACAACGCTCTAACGAAGCTGACCGATTCGCTTCAAGCGATGGGTGCCACAACTACGTCATCAATCGACTATCTGAAAGCCGCCGTTCTGGAGCCCCTCTATTATGAAGCCGCAGCAGGACGTTATCAGGACCTCCAGGATTATGGCTCTGCATTGATGGTCAACCAGGCTATTCAGCAACGGAACACACAGTGGGCCGCAGAGCAGTCGATGTTCATGACCGTCGTCCGACCAATGCTGACGTTCTTTGAAGGCTTTATTTATGCTATAACCCCGATCATTGCTTTTATTATCGTGATGGGCAGCTTCGGCCTCCAGTTAGCCGGGAAATATGTACAAACCATCCTCTGGATTCAGCTATGGATGCCAGTCCTCTCAATTATAAACCTGTTTGTTCATACCGCCGCGTCAAATGAGATGTCTAGCCTCAGTGCTGGTGGTCTCAACTCCATGTACGCTCTTTCCTCAACTGGAGATGTTCTGCAACACTGGATTGCAACCGGCGGCATGTTGGCTGCGGCCACTCCGGTGATTTCCCTGTTTATCGTCACAGGTAGCACCTACGCCTTCACCAGCTTGGCATCGAGAATAAGTGGTTCTGACCACGTTGACGAAAAGATGCAAACGCCAGATCTACTCAAGCAAGGTCCGGTTATGCAAAGTCAGCCAGCGTACAATCACAACCAGTTCAGTGGTGCGATTGCAAACGGCGCAGAAAGCATGATCAGTACCTTCTCGCTTGGCTCCACCTTAGCATCAGGCGTGAGCTCCGCACAGGCATTACAAAGTCAGAAATCGGAGGCTTTCCAAAGCACTCTTGGTCGAGGTTTTTCTGATGGAGTAAGTCAGGATCAAGCCTATTCAAGACTCTCCAATGTCGGGCGCAACGTTTCGTCGCAAAACACAGCTCAAAGCCAATTGATCAACCAGCAAGCCAAGAACTTCATGGATAAGTTCCAGGTGGATGATAGCCACTCTGATGCTGTCAAAGGTGCTTTTGCCATGCAGGCTATGGGCACACTCGATGTTGACGAAGCTGCGTCCATGCTTATGCCTATGGTTGGCAAGGCCAGGGCAGCAATGAAGGCCGCTGCTGGTGTGAAATCAAACAGTACAGCCCTAGTTCCTGCTGGTGGTAATGGCGAATCAGGCGGCGGCAGTGATGTCCTGGACATCAAAGCGCAAGCGAAGGGAGCAACAGAGTCATCAACTCAAGACTCTTCAAGCTGGTCAGCGAGTGATGTGTCCCAGTTCATGAAGGGTGTGAGCTATTCGCAAACCGATAGCCAGGCGTTGACAAATCAATTAGCGCAGGGTTTCAGCCGTTCTGGAAGCGAGTCATTCAAGCAAACCTGGGGCGATAGCTTATCCCAGAACCTATCCAAGTCCGCTTCGGAACTGGTGTCTGCATCGGACACCTTCACAACAATGAGTCAGCTCCAAAACCAAATGGGCTCCATGACTAATACCGACTTTAAAACTCTCGGTGGTGCAGTAGCACAAACCCCTGCGGCCATGAACCAACTGAATGACTATTTCCGAAATGCCGCGCCGCAATCGGTTAAAGACGAGGCGGCTTCACTACAGCAAAGATACCAAGCCTACGGAATGTCTCCTCAAGTGGCCCAGGCAGCAGCGCGAATGACAGCAATGACCAACTCCAAAAATTACGAACAGGGTAAGGAGCTTGGCGGGTATCAAGCCGCACTACAGGCGATCAATACCGCGTCCGGTCGCAACGGAGCATTTAGTGGTGATGCTTACGGAAATAACGGCATTGAAGGCCCGAATGTTCAAGGCCTACCAGGTCAGGTTCAAGGGGCTGTAGGCAGTGGACCTAACATCCCAACCGGATTCCGGGAGAATGTGGCTGGGATGGCTGGAACTAATCCGGCATCAGAAGCTGGGCAGTTACCAACGAATAGCCCCCTTGTTCAAAATGAACATGCAGCCGGTACGTCAGCTCTTCATAACCAAGCACAGCAAACAGAGCGAAATGTATCTGCTCCTGAACTGAAAAAAGCCCAAGATAACCTTATGAACTCGCTTCCGGAAATGTCTTGGAGCGCTTCGGCGTGGGGAGCGTGGGACAACTCCAGTGATTGGATGGGCCGCAGAGCTGAACAAGCAGGTGGAGCTCTCATTGCTGGTGGTCAAGCTGGCGCTGATGCGTTCTCAAGAGCGATGGATCAAATGAGAACGATGACACCTGAACAACGCGACCAATTCATCGCGGCCACTCAACGCGGCGACCAGGCCGTGCAAGAGGAGTTTGGCTGGGCCGGTGATGCGATGGTCGGTATGGCTAAACTTGGCCGCAACGTCATGGGAGCTGCTGCAAGCGGCTATGATGCAGCGAAGGAGTGGTTAACTGGTAAATCTGATCTATCGGAAGCCGCTAAAGGGATGAGCATTGAGGAACGCGGCGCGTTCTATGCAGCAGCGCTATCCTCTGCCGCAGAAGCTGGTGGTGGAGCCGCGCAGCAGTTTATGAACCAGTACGGTGATGAGTTCAAAGAAACGATGCAGTCTATCGCTCAAAGCCGTTATGGGCTGACTGAATCCCAAGCCGCTGTTTATGCCGAATCGTTTGACACAAACGAAGGTCGCATGAACCAGGCTGTTCAGAATCTGAAAATGGAGTATGCAGAACGTAACCCGGATGGCTCACCGATGATGCAAGGAGGTCAGCCTGTTCTTTCTCAGCAAAACGAAGAGTTTACGGACAAGCTGGTAAACGTATTGCAGAACTCGACGGAAGCTGGAGACCGTTCAGGTAGCTATTTGACTGCCGTCAGGGGGTACAACATAGCAAATCAAAGGTTCTAAAAGACCAACCAAATAATAAGGGGGCCAGCAGGCCCCCTTATTCGTCTCCAGCTCCAATATGGAAGCGCTGGTCAAAATCATAGGAATCTTGAAACCCACCAGTTTGTTTTTTTCTGCGCCGGGTAGGTGGTGCCTCTTTATATGCTGACCGCGCAACGCGGATAAAGCACGTTAGTCCAAACAGAGCCCCGACAACCAAAGCAACTTGCCACTGGAAGTAAGCGATCCCTCCCCAAAAGATAACAGCAGCCCAAAGGCTTTTGTGAACCAGAAATAGGAAACGAGCACCCCAAACGCCGAAGGGAGCCAGCGCCACACCAAGTCCCCAAGGTGTGTCAGCCATCATGGCTATTCCCAGAAGCACCATTCCCAGCAGAAGAATATTGACCACATGTTTCATATCAACCCCCTTACTCTTTACCTCCAGTTTACCACGGCATCAAAAAATGCAACTGTGAAAATTTGACTATTTTTTGCTAAACAACCATTCCATTGGCAACTTCTTCGATTAGAATTTGCCCTCAAACTTTCACATGTGAAAGTTTGCCCTTACGGAACAAGGCGTTTATTGACAAAGCATTACATAGTTGAACATGTCAAACAAATCGCATACACTATGGAATAGGCCATTGCTAACGCTTTGGTCCCCATCTGCAACACCGCAGAGTTCTCTTTCTCAAATATCTCTTTCTGTAAACACCATCATCCTTGTGTGGTCGGGATGCGCCTTTGCCTTCCCTGCCCTCCTCAGCTCCTGCTGTATTCGCAATTTCAGCCCTCGCTGTATCCCTAAAATCACTTATACCTAAACGCTATTTAATATCACAAAATACCGCACTCCCCGTGCGCTATTTCCGCCATTCTTTTGGCGCACTTTCCATTGCTATCGCAAAAATATCCGTATCCCATTGATTACTAAAAGTATTGTAACTTTGTTCCGTCGGTACAAAGTTAAGTGTATGTTTTTAAAGGTTTTTTATTGTTGACAGCATCATTATTTGGGCTTGTAAAGGCGCAAAATGTGTCAGTTTGTGACAATAGAAGAACTCTAAAAGCGTTCATCGAATAACGCACTTTTTGTATGGCTAACAACGCAGTTTAAAGGGTGGCAAACAATGGATAAATGCCAATTGATAGACATCCCAAGCGACCCAGAGAAGAAACGTGAGTGGATCAAGTACAAACTCAAGATCCAGGGGCTTTCTCTGGCCGCATTGGGCAGAAAACACAAAACATCTCGGCAGGTGGTGTCTACGGCACTCTATAAGCCCAGTCCACGCTGGGAACATGAGATAGCTACAGCTTTGGGTGTGAAGCCGTCTGAGATTTGGCCGGAGCGGTACGACGAAGAACACGAAATACCCCTCAGACATAAGGAGGCAAGCTGATGAAGAACAAAGCCAAGGCGCTAGTTCTGTCTGCGGCTCTCCTTTCATCAACAGCGAATGCTATTGACCTGAGCGGAACCATCTTCGACAAAGCAGCGAAAGCATATAACCTCGACCCTCTTCTAGTGTATTCGGTCGCATTGGCCGAATCTGCATCAGGGAGAGGTAATGGCTCTATAAGTCCTTGGCCTTGGACGCTTCGCGTTCCTGGGCTTCCTTTCTATGCTAAGTCGGAAGATCAGGCAAAGGCTAAGCTCGCTGAGTTTCAGCAGCAGTACGGTCGTGCCATTGATGTCGGGTTTATGCAAGTGAGCATCCGGTGGAATGGTCATAGAGTTTCTTCTCCAGCAGATCTTCTCGACCCAGAGACCAACGTCATGGTTGGGGCAGAGGTGCTATCAGAAGCCATTCAGTCATCTCCAAATGACTTGGAGCTTGGCGTTGGCCGCTATCACGCCTGGGAAGACGAAATCCGAGCCAGAAACTATGGTAGCCGAGTCTTGGCTATCTATCGCAACCTTCGTGATTTGTGAGGGGGGCGGAATGTTGGAACTGGATATTATTGGTGCGTGGGATGCAAGAGCCGTCAACCTCGATCAAGAAGAAGCTGATAGAAACGTCTACGAGTTCGATCTGACATTGTGGAACCTGCTATCCACTCTGGCAAAAGAACGTCCAGATGATGCGGCCTCACAATTTTCTTTGGGCATGGACACCGTTCAAAAGCTGTCACTGGCAACACCTTCCCAATTGGAAGCTCTGGCCTCTGGCGTGTTGATCTCTTTCAAACTCGAAACAGCAGAGCAGAACATCATCACGCGACTCTCTGGCGACTACGACCCTGTAGTTTTTATCAACCATAGTGTTGATGAATTTGATGCTGCCTACTGGTTGCTATTTAACCGCGTCGCATCGAGAGACCCGGAGATGGCAAAGGAAGTTTTCGGGGTTTCGAGAGAGCTTGCGGAGCTGGTGGCTAAGGCAACAGACAGCCAGTTGCGCCACATGTCTGGAACAACGGTTACGCATTTTACGCTTCGTTTTGCTCCGAGCATCATTGAAGAAATTCTCGATGACAGCCGGGAAGAGTTAACACACCCGGTATTGAAAAAACTGCAACAGTCTCTACAGGGACGTGGGAGGTGGAGATGAACATTGGCAACTCTGGTACATTGGGTCGCTGGGTTACAGCTCGACACATGGCCCTTGCTGGGTACATCACAAAAATCATCATGATCGAGACTGGCCTGACCTACAAACAGGTCAGACGGCTTTACCAGGATCTGGAGAGGGACGGATATACTCTGGAACGAAAATCCAGAACTTTCCGGGGTGGTGCGACACTGATTCATAGTCACACATCCAAGATACAGGCCTCTCTTCTAATGCAGCTCTACTTCAACATTGGTGGAGAAGCCGTGTTGCGGTCTGTGAACATCAAAGCCTTGAACAAGGCATTTAGAATGTATCACGCAATCCGCAAAGAAGTGCCCGGAATGAAAGGTGCTCGGTGGGCTCCGTTTGATATTACTGATGCCTGGTGTCTTGCTTCGGAGCTGAGAAGTGGGGACGCAATGCTGGAGGTGTGCGACAACTGCAAGTGTACGTACTTCACCTCTGTTAATCAAAGAACCTGCGTTGAATGTCCGTTCTGCAAAGAACAAGGAAGGCATGGTGGTGGGGAGAAAGAGTGTGCTTGAGTAGACTATGACATTTCGGACCAGAAGATGAGCGCCCAAACTTTGCGGCGCTCATTTTTTTACTTCTTCTGTGGGATACGGTAGCGCTCCAGCTCGACAGCTCCCAACCCCTTGAAAGCATCCGGGCGACGTCCTTGCCCACTCCACGAAACTCCGTCTTTTGAATATTTAGCATTATCAGGTTCTGATCTGCTCGTGAACATTTCGTTGAGCAAGCCGATGTCCACACCGCAGGATTCCATGTCGCTCATTATTCGCTCAGCCTGAGCTCGCTTTTCTTTTTCTTCTTCTTCTCGCTTTTTGTACTCTTCCTCCAGTTCATTGAGAACGCCCTTCATTCTGTCAATGATCTCCCGAACTTCATCTAACGGGAGTCCTCGCAACAGGGTGCGAATGCGGCTTTTACGCTTTAACTCTGCGATTATTAACTCTCTACGTTCAGCCGCTGATAGCGTAGAGAACTCCTCGTGGTCTTTCATGTCATACGGAGCCCATCAGTTTTCCTTTAAGTGAATCACGTTGAGAGTTCAGTTTTGCGTCAGTCTGCACTGGCGAATTTTGATGCTGTGCAGGTTGACTCTCTGAACTCTGTTGCTCAAAAGACCCAATGTTGCCAGAAAATCGAAGAGAATAAAGACCCAATAGAGCAAGGGCGCGGAGCCGATCACTACGCGCCTTATGCTGCATCTGGGACAGTTCACGATAGAGCTCCGGAAAGGCTTGCTCCGATATGTTCAGATTAGATATTTTTCCATCCCATTTGCTACCAGCCACAACGACCTCCTATCTATCAGCCGCAGAACCAGAAGCCCCTGGCATTGGATGCCACGGATTCGTTGGGCAGTACGATCCTGCTCTTAGGGAAAAGCTCCTTGGCCGCATCTTGGTAAGCCTCGGCACCGCCGCCAGCCAGCAGAACTACGTCAGCATCCATCCCGTCCTCACGCATTGACTTCCGCATAGGGATCAAGGCGTTTTGAGCGACTTTGGTTGAGGCTTTCTTGAAGTAGTCTTTGATCGATACCTTTTCACCGTAGAGGAAGATTTCGGCCTTACCGGCACGAATAGCTTTCTCGATCTTTTCGATGCCAGGGGCACCGCCGTGGTCTTCCTGAATTAGCCGGTCCGTTTCCTGTAGCAACACCGACATCGCCTTGAGGCTGGTGCCAGATGAGTGATAGCGGACCTCTCCCTCTTCAAGAGCTACCCAGTCTACAGAAAAGAACCCAGGGTCAATTACAACGGTTTTTCCTCCCTGGATAATCTCCAGGAGGTCTTCATCTTTGGTTGAACTTACAACATCCATGTAAGCACCGGCAGGTTGAGGTACAACCACGACAGACTTAACCGCTACCGATCGTTTTGGCGTGATCTGGTGTTCGCCCTCAAGCCGAGCTTTCAACGCCTCTCTGCGCTCTACGTCCATGTACTGACTAACAGGCAGGCCAGTCACCAGCACATCGATCTCCTTCTGCTCGGACATCAGGAGTGCAGCGTAGAAAAGAGCCTTGTATGGATTGGTCGAAGGATAGTCGCCGTGAAGCTCACGCTCCCATCCTTGCAATCGGTCAGGCTCGACGCCTGCAACCCATTTCTCTCCATCAATCACAACCTGAATGCAGGTCCCTGCACCGCCAGTTAACTGTTGTGGCATCAGTTCCAATGGACCTGCCCCCACCGGCATGACGACTGTGCGAGCTTCCTCACCTTTATACCCCATTGCCATTTTCAGGTTGGAGTAACCAATATCCAAACCCAGAACAAATTGACTCATGAAATCCTCCAAAGATTGCTTTTAGATTGCTTTTCGATTGCTTGCCGCGTGTTGGATAGAGAATAAGGCTAAAAGCGGGGACAGATGGCCTGTGTAATTGCCCAAAAGGGGCATATAGGTTGCTTTTCGGTGGCTTTTTGATCGTTGAGTAAGGGAACCTATGGGAACGCTGCACGGATAGGCTCAGATAAACAGACCTTACCCTCGCATCGAGAACCGCTTGCCCTCCAGCATCGAGAGACGGTGGTAAAGAGGCATTTGGAATCTTTGATGCCATATCCAATATATCTGGAATCTTTACATATAGATTCATATTTAAAGAGGCTGTGAAAGAATAAGAGCATCAAGATTCCAGATAGATAGAGGGAAATTTGACAAATTCCAAAGATGGGTTAGCCTAGTGACAGAACTAGATTCCAGTATTGGAATAATCAGCTTTAAATTCCAGATAGATAGTTATGTGGATAGGAATTGGATAGGAATTGGGAGGGTATTGAGGTGAGTCTACCAACAGAGCGATGGCTAGATCTGCTAGATCCGAAGCTCGAAGAAGAACGATCCGAGATAACAGAGGATCTGCTAGAGGCAGAGGGACGAGAGTTTGTTGCAGAGGTACGGAGCAAACTGGATCACGCCTTAGCGGTTCTTGCTGTCGAGGCGCAGCAGGAAGCGGACATGTACTGGAACGCGCACAAATCAGCGCGTGAAGAAGCGTCAGAGGACGAACAAGGGCGTGTCGGTACACGGGTTCGCATTCTAGGCGTATCACTCGTTGCAGAGTGGTATCGCAACAGATTTGTCGAACAAGTTCCCGGACAAAAGAAAAGGGTTCTATCGACACATATCAAGAAGGGTCGCGGTCATGCCTACAGCATGTCGCACTTCAAGAAAGAGCCTGTCTGGGCACAAGAGTTGATCCAGCAAGTTGAAACCAGGTATGCCGTGTTAAGACAACGCGCCACTGCCTTAGCAAAAATTCGCCGGGCGCTAAACGAGTACGAGCGCCAGCTAAACAAGACACATAGCGACGAGGTGTGACAACATGACAGCATCTGTAGCGGCCACTGAATTGGCGAAACTGGGGAAATGTGAAGCGATGATCAAGAAAGTCGCCAGCCATCCTCGCCCTGCCCTGTCAAAGCGCCCACAATCGCCACAGGGGACAGATAGCACCCTTCGGGGTGAGTTCGCTCATTTCCGATATGAAGCGGCAGCCCTGCGTTTTATGAGCGGCACTGCGGGGGCTAAGCGTCGCATCTACCAGCTAGTGTTTTCAGCGACGGTAGCAGCGGGAGCATTGACAATGCTGGCGGCATGGACCACCAGCTAGAAAGTATCGACGGAACAATCATGAGCAAGAGAACCAAAGACAAAGACCTGGAGAAACTCGACGTAATCAAAGACTCACCGCAAATGAGCCTGTTTGAGATCATTGAATCTCCGGCCAAGAAAGACGACTACTCCAACACCATCGAGATCTACGATGCGCTGCCGAAGTACATTTGGGACCAAAAGCGTGAGCATGAAGATTTATCCAACGCTGTAGTGACACGACAATGCACCATCAGAGGCCAGCATTTCACGGTGAAGGTGAAGCCAGCCATCATCGAGAAGGATGACGGAAGAACCGTGCTGATCTACGCGGGACAGCGAGAGGAAATCCTTGAGGATGCTCTACGCAAGCTCGCAGTGAACGGGAAAGGCCATATCATCGAGGGCAAGGCTGGAGTCATGTTCACTCTGTACGAACTCCAGAAAGAGCTCTCGAAGATGGGTCACGGTTACAACCTGAACGAAATCAAGGAAGCAATCCAGGTTTGTCGTGGCGCAACACTCGAATGTATCAGTGATGACGGCGAAGCCTTCATCAGCTCCAGCTTCTTCCCGATGGTGGGACTTACCACCAGAGGTGAGTTTCGCAAGAAAGGCGGGAACGCCAGGTGCTATGTGCAGTTCAACCCGCTGGTAAACGAATCGATCATGAATCTGTCGTTTCGTCAGTACAACTACAAAATCGGAATGCAAATCCGCTCCCCTCTTGCACGGTACATCTACAAGCGAATGAGCCACTACTGGACTCAAGCATCGCCAGATTCGCCGTACACGCCATCGCTTATCAGCTTCCTGACACAGAGCCCTCGTGAATTGAGCCCACGGATGCCGGAGAACGTCAGAGCTATGAAGCTCGCTCTGGAGGCCCTCATCAAACAAGAGGTCATAAGCGACTACGACGCGAACCAGATCAAGGATGGCCGCAGAGTCATCGACGTGCGGTACGTCATAAGGCCTCATGAGAACTTCGTGAAGCAGGTGATGGCGTCCAACAAGCGTAAGCAGCAGACAGAGCTACGGGCCATCAAGCAAGGCATGATCGACCACGACATCATTGATGAACCCCAGCGTAAGGGGAGGTAGCCACCAGAAGCTCCCAATACCCCAGGGAAAAGAAAGATAGGCGCGTCAGCGCCTTTTTTTATGCCAGAAGAAAGCGCACAAGGTACGCCCACAAGGAAAGACCGGAAACGGAATGCCTCCGCATATGGGGGAGCTGCACGGATAGAGCGAACGTGACCCCAGATGCTTCGTGGGCTGAGGCTCGATATATGGGAACGTTGCACGGTAGTTGCAAGCCGAGTCTCAGTATCGTGCAAGCGTAAGCCACGACGAAGGATAAGTGCCATGCTGCTCCAGTGGTTCCCGTAGAGTGGTTCCCGTAAGGTATTGATAGTTAAAGGGTGAGGATGTGGGGGACCTGCACGTTATGAGATTTGATATGTGGGTACGTTGCACGAAAGCAGGTTCTGAACCTCTCGATATATGGGAACTCTGCACGATTGACGAAGCAGAACAAAGATTGACAGATCAGGACAAACCTAAAAAGGCAGTCAAAATGACTCCAATAGTCCATAAAGTGATCGTGCTCACATAAAAAGAGGCCAAAAGTTATCCACATTTCCTGTGCATAAACGGGGTTTTGGTATGTGGGAGCGCTGCACGATCACATGTGGGTACGCTGCACGGAGCAAAAAACGACCAAAATTGATATATGGGAACGTTGCACGTTAAGAAGAGAATATATGGGCTGACTGCACGTATAACCTTAGACATGTGGGAACACTGCACGAACACCAGTTCTGATATGTGGGAACGCTGCACGAAAGCTCTGTTTTGTAAGGATTTTGTGGAAAAAAAAGGGGTTCCGTGTGGATAACAGTGGATAAGATCCAAGGGTATGTGGGGGCGTTGCACGGCAACCTATGGGTTCGCTGCACGGCAACCTATGGGTTCGTTGCACGGAATAAATATGAAAATGCCAGCAATATCAATGCGTTGAATGACAACTCAGAGCGCCTAACCTGTTTTTAACCGCTTTTAATCCTTTATACAAAGATCTAAAGATCTTTATATTTATCCTTTTGATCGCTGAGCAAAAAATAATCAACACTGTTTTTTAGAGAAAAGTCTCGTATGCAAGGCCGAACAGGACGAGTATCACTAACAAGATAAGCATCGACAGCACAAAGTAACCAGACTCGTACACCACAGCTTTGATCACAGAAACGACGCTGATCGATCTTCCAGAGATCCTCCCGATGATCCAGTGAAACGCAACGAACGAACCAAGCCCACAGATCAGCACCACCGCTACGGAGACAAGTGCATGTTCCCTCAGGACAGACTCACTAAGGAAACCATACTGCATCCCCATCAATACAAGCCTGCCAATGCCAAACCCCAGACCCAATGCAACAGCTCCACGAACCAGCACAACCTTCAACGACTGGAGCCATGTCAGTTCAAGATCCATCCCCTTACGGGAAGACCGACGCACCAGCACCATAGATATGCCCAGCCCCAAAAACACCAAAAAAACAAAATCCAACATTACCACCTCTGCACAAATCAATCAGAACCACAGGCCTCTCGGCCAAATGCGCCACCAGGGAGAACCCACTTCTGCCCCTCCGGCACAAAAATCGGGAGCGTGTAATCCTCTCTGGATACCTGCTCCAATGCCTCAACATCACTAATCTGTATCGGCGCAACAGCAGAACCTAAATCTATTACGTCGATTTTTTTTCTTGATACCGTCACACCAAAGGTTTGTTCATACTGAGCAATCTTCCCAGCTCGTTCAGGCCAGTAGTGACGGATAGTGGACCAGATACGCTGTGAGTTGTAGATGCAGGTCATACACGAAGACCGGCTCCAACCAAGGCGATAAGGGACTGGGGCCAGAATGCGGTGACGCTCGATTACTTCCCATACCTCTTCCTCAGTCCAATGAAGAACGGGCCTCCAGGCATCAACTAACCGTGCAGTCTTCCCATATCTTCTGTCACAGGCATGAGCCTCAAGCTGGTTGTACTTGGATCTGTTTGCACTTTCCTCCCGGCGCTCACCAGTGATGAAAAGGATCTTCTTCCCCTTGAAGCGCTCCTGGTTATTAAGAGCTCTGCGGCCAACATCGATCTTCAAGGCTGATGAACACCACCTTGTTTGGAGTGATGGCGATTGCTGAGGGAAACGAAGGCGTGTACCAGGCTTAGAGCGCTTATGGTCTCTAGGCAGCACCAGAAGCCCCTCAGGCGTCTCTACACGATGGGGGTGGCTATAGGCATTGTCTTTGAGCATTTCGCCCTCAAAGCCGCCCTCAAGCCACGAGAAGTACATTGGGACACCCAGTTCTTCCCCGAGCTGACGACAGTAATCACGCATGAAGGCCCAATCCATCAACGAACTACCTTCCTGACCATCAACATCATGGTGCCAGAACTCCACCTTTGACTTATCAACACCCATGTCCACCAGCCGCAAGTACGCAGCAATCGAGTCCTTGCCTCCAGACAGGCAAACAATGATGTGGTCGTACAAACTCAAGTCCACATCCGGCGCTGAGAAGTACGTTGTTCTATCGTCACAACGCTGACTGGAAGATATACCGGTAAGAACCGACTCCAGTGATGGCAACACCACCTGGTCATCGAACAAATCTCCTTGGTTTTCTCGTCTCAACATAAGTCGCTCTTTTTTCTTTACTGGGTTGTTTTTATGATTTACAGTATTATAAAATGATGCTGTGAAAAGTAAAGTTTTCAGAACGACCAGTCACTCAGGAGAACTTGATAAGCACCAGAAAGCAATCTAAAGGTGGTTTTTCGGTGAGGTTAGTTCAGGGGCAACCTGTCTTGCTGATTGAAAATCATCAAGAAGTGGTTTTTTGGTGTGGTTACGGTTTGAGGGGGTGAGTATGTGGGAACGTTGCACGGTTAAAGGGGGCCGCACATGAAAACGATAAAGCGGTTCATCGTATGGGTGAATTACGGTCTTGAGGGTTGGAGCATTTTCGGATCGAGCGATGACTGGGATGAAGCGGTATCCATCCGTTCGGAAGCGATAGACGAATGCAATATTGATGAGGAAGACATCATCTTGGCAGAAAACAAAAACGAGCTGGTGGTAAAACCTGCGGCCAAGCAAATGACGGAGTGGCACCGGGAACTGGAAGCCGTCCTTATGACCTTGGATGACTGCCAGATGGAATGTGACGGCATGACATGGGCAGTAAGCCACCTACTCAATGACGCGGGTGTACCTCATGACTGCATGTATGGTTTTGTGCGAAACGAACAGACCAAGGACATCGTGACACCGCATTTCTGGGTTGTCCTGGATGATGGGTGGTTGGTGGATCTGAGGCTACGCATGTGGCTTGGCGATCACGACAACATTCCTCACGGGGTATTCCATCCCGATAACGAGCCAGGATTTTTCTACAAGGGAGACCCCGTTCAAAACCATAAAGGGATGAGACTGGGCAAAGCCGTCCTGGACATCATGACCGACGGAAAAATTTCACATGTGAAAGTTCCTGAACGACAAGACGGAGAGTAATAGCGTGGAATTTGATTACGACAAGTCAGTATCAAACGCACATCTTGAGGCCGCAGGCTGGGGTATGGATGCCTTTAATCACTCCAACCCATTTGAGAGCCATGTCATCTATGTGCGTGACTACCGCAACGATCACATCCGCCTGTTCACCATCAAGAAGGCTGACTTCGACACGATAAAGCTGCCGCTTCACCTTACCTCCGACATGCTGGCTTCGGTGATCGCTGAGTTCGTATCGAAGGCAGCAAAAGGGAAGTTGAATACGAAGGAGTCCGATACGCTGGCTCCTGCCTTGGTTGGCTATGCCAAATCAACAGAAACCTACCGGAGCTGGCGGAGAGTGTCTGGAACAACAGAGCGATTGCATATGGTCATCAATATCTACGCGGGTTCTGGATTGCTGAGACCTTTCATCGCTCGGGCTCCTGAGACCGTCCTGACGACCCAAGAGCTACTGGTCTTCTCATCACAGGTTAAGAACATGGATGTATCCAATCATCCAGAGTGGTTTAGGGGCCTGAGGTAGTCATGAAGGCAGTTCTCTGGATATTCGTCCTTATCATTGCACCTTTCGTCATTGCGAAAGTGGACCAGTGGCGCAAACGCGGCATTGGAGACACCTGGGCGTGGTGGAAATCAGAGAACATGCCTTATGAGCTGCGCTCGGCCACTCTGTTTTTATCCGAACAGGACATATCAACCACACAGCCGGTGCCCATGCACGGCAGGGTTGATCAGGTGTACAAAGCCAAGAATGGGGTTCTCATTCCCTTGGACACCAAGCTGCGCCAGGTAAACCACATCTATGAGTCGGACATTATCCAGCTCTCGGTTTACCGGGTAATTCTGTCACACAAGTACAAGGCACCCGTTGCCAAGTACGGCTATGTCCGAACCGTTGTTGAGACAGCGGACGGGGATAGAGTCCGTTACATCAAGACAAACCTTCTCAGCGAAAAAGAAGTGGTCAAGTTGTGGCACCGCTATCAATCCATCCGTTCTGGTCAGGTAAAAACCTCCTGTTCCTGTGGCGGAAAGTTTCACATGTGAAAGTTCTGGATTGAATTAGGGTTGCCCGAATTGGGCAGCTAGGCGGGGTTGCATTTTTGAAAAGTCCTGTACGCTGGTTGGTATAGGAGGTGAATAGTGGCCCAGCTTAAACATAACCGCTTCGTCATGTTGGGGTCCTTGGTAGCGACGGTCGTAGCTGCTGCGAATGGCTTGAGTTTTCTCACCCTTATGGCTGGTGGAATGACCCTTATCCAGTTCATGGCTTGGAAGCAACAAGATGCTGTCCGTAGCCGGTTTAAAGCTGCGAAGGATGCGTTTGAAGCGTTGAACGTTATTGCGTTCGACAAGCACTGGGTAGGTTCAACCGCGACGGTCGCCAAAGTGTCGAACATGATCACTCCGCCCGAACGACTGGATAAGCCCTGGGCGGTGCAAGTTCTGGCCGTAACCAAAGGTGGGACGTGGTTCGCAGTGGATCTGCAAGTGACCGGCACTGACAAGGTTCAGATGCTTAGCCTCCACCAGCTTAGTGAAAAGGCGGCAAAGACCATGCTGGCCTTCGACCTCGAAGTGTATGAAAAATTTTTCGGAAAACCTGATGTTGCATGAGGACAATGTGATGGAAAAAGTCAAAAGCGTAGATGCCGTGGAGTTCACGGCAGCAGATAAGAAGGCGATGACCCATGCGGCATACGCCCAGTGTTTCTTCATTCTGGCCCAAGTGATGGCATTCCCTTCCCTAGGGGTGGCTGGCGCTATGGTTGCTGCTCTGTGCGGCATGATGCCGTGGTTGACCAAGTTCGCCAAAGAGGCTCCATCGAAAGCCTTTGGCATGGTGATGGCTTCACTCTGCCTTGCTCCTGTGTACGGGAAACTCTGTGAGCTGGTGGTCCACGCGATTCAGGGAGCTTGAGCTTATGGGGGTAGTACGAGTTCCCTACCTCTTGGCTGAGCTGAAAGAACGCGGATGTGCTGATGAATCTGCTCTGGCGCAGGTTATGCAGCCTGGATGCCGAATTGGAGAGGAAGACCTACGGAAGTTGGCCGCAAATTTAGGGCTTGAAGTTTCTGAGCTGGCACCAGCGCCAGAGAACGCGGCCAACACCCGGTTCAAAGCAAAGCTGAGAGGAGGTTTGGCCTCCTTTCTTTTTGAGTACGACGGCTGTTTCCGACATGCCGAAGGCTCCAGCCATGCAGAAATGTTGGGTATCGAGCAAGAAGACGATATTGGTCTTCCGAGTCGAGCTGCTGACGCCATGCTCCTGGAAAAGATGCTTTACCAGGTAATCGCTCGGGCTAAGTACATGCTCGGCAAAATCGACAGCAAGTTTGTCAGGTCAGAACAAGCAATCGAGTTCCGTGAGCAACTTGCTCCTGGGATCTTCAGGCCAGGGTACAGAGGTTTCCGATTCAAGGAGGCTGCCGCTGGTGATTTGCCTACAGTCATGATTGACGGTCGGAAGTTCAATTGCGTTGCCAGTATAGCCAGAGCGCATGGACTTGATCCGGTAACGGTGCGTAGGCGCATTGCGGACACAAGGAAGGCCGCAGACAAACTCTCCAATGATGAGTGGAAACTCATCCTCGCCAAGAAAAAAGGTAAAGGGAAACCCTTCACCTATCTGGACAGGACCTACAGCAACATTGCCCAGTTCTGTCGTGAGCATCAGCTCAACACCAACCTTGTTTACCAGAAAGTCAAAGACCGGGCTGATAGCGCTGATGAAGAGTTCTGGGGACAGATAATCGAAACATGCAAAAGGAAAGACTAATGGCAGAAAACAAAGAGATCCCCTGGGAGAAAGAGCTCATTGAGAAGTACATGTTCACCCTGCATAAAGAGCAGGTGAAAGACCGGCGCTGGCGGACCATGTTGCGTGTGCTTCGCGCATCAGGTTTCGTGCTTCTCATGATCGGCTTCATCATTTTGGCATCTAATCCGGGTGGGATGCCGTGGCAAAGCGCCAAGGCTGGAGCCCCTCACACCGCGTATATCAACATCCGTGGTGAAATTGCTGCTGGCACACTGGCCGATGCTGATCACCTTATCCCGTCCATCCAAGCAGCATTCGACAACCCGAATTCACAAGCTGTCGTGCTTCGCATAAACAGCCCTGGCGGTAGCCCGGTTCAAGCAGGACGGATTTATGAAGAAGTGAAGGCGCAGCGAGCCCTTCATCCGGAGAAAAAGGTCTACGCCATCATTGATGACATCGGTGCCTCTGGCGGTTATTACATCGCCTCTGCTGCGGATGAAATCTATGCTGACCGCGCCAGTCTTGTCGGTTCTATCGGCGTCATTAGCTCAGGGTTTGGATTCACCGGCTTGATGGACAGGCTCGGCATCGAGCGCCGGGCAATCACTTCCGGAGAGCACAAAGCGCTTCTCGACCCATTCTCCCCTCTTACCTCTGATATGAAGAAATTCTGGGAGGGCGTTCTATCGAAAACCCACCAGCAGTTCATCGAACGAGTGAAGGCTGGGCGGGGTGATCGACTGAAAGACGCCCCAGAGGTGTTTTCTGGATTGCTCTGGAACGGGGAGCAGGCCAAAGAAATTGGGCTGATTGATGGCCTGGGGAGTTTGAACTCCGTGGCGCGAGACGTCATCCACCAGAGCAACTTGGTGGACTACACACCAACCGAAGACATCATCCGGCGACTGACCCAACGAGCGAAGCTCGAAGCCAGTTCCTTCGTGCAAGAACTCAGCGCTGTGAAAGTTTACTGATAGGAGCAGTTTGACATGACAGAACAAAGTACCAAATCACTACGTCTCGGGGTTTTTGCCGCCATTATTTTGGGGCTCGTAGGAACCGGGTTCGGAATCTACCAGCTCGTGAAAGAGAAGGATCTGGCGCAAGAGATCGCCAACGTGAAGTCCACGGTCAACCAGGTGAAAGATGCCGAAGGCGTCACCTTCAAAAGCAAGGCAGAGTTTGAGGCTGCTGTGGCCGAAAGCATCAATAAGTTTGTCGCGCAGAAACAACAAGCCGACATCGATCAGAAGTATGCCCAGTTCGAGGCGGCACCTGAAAAGGTCGAAGACGGCAAACACATCTATGGGGACCTTGGTGCCCGATTCACGCTGGTGGAGTTCTCTGATATGGAGTGCCCCTTCTGTAAGCAATTCCACGACACGCCCAAGCAAATTGTGGATGCCAGTAAAGGCAATGTGAATTGGCAGTGGAAGCACATGCCTCTCGACTTCCATAACCCGGCAGCTCACAAGGAAGCGTTGGCCGCTGAATGTATTGCTGAACAGAAGGGCAACCGTGGCTTCTGGGTCTTCGTGAATGAGATTTTCCATCACAGCAAAGGCAACGGTGCCGGTGTTTCTGACTTGGCCTCTGTTGTCACGGGTGTTGGTGCTGATCTGGATGCTTTCCGTGAGTGTCTCAGCTCTGGCAAGCACGAAGATAAAGTTCAAGCTGACATCCAGAAAGCCAAGAGTTACGGCGTTAATGGTACTCCAGCAACCTTTGTTGTAGACAACCAGACAGGCAAGAGTCAGCTACTCGGTGGTGCTCAACCGGCACAAGCCATCATGGCGGTGATGCGAAAAATGATGATTGAGTCGCAACAAGACGACTCAGCGAACCAATAAAAACTTTCACATGTGAAAGTGGAGTGAGAACTGATGATCAAGATTACAACTAAATTGGGGTGCCTTCTGGCGGGGCTGCTTGTCCTGTCGGCTTGCTCAAGCGTCCCTCAGACAAGCAACGAATACACGAAAGCCCTGGATGATACCAAACAGGTATGTGCTGCCTGTGCTCTGGTTGGTAATGACCTGCTGGTTGCCCTCAACAAGTCATGCGACAAACCCATAACCCCGGAGACTCTAACCAGCGTCATGAACAGTAACTCGATGTTTGCCGCCATGATGGCAATTAACTCCATTGGTGGAACCGACCTTTATCAGGTTTACCGTGATGCGGCTATCGACACCCTGCGATGCAATGAGATGGACACTTGGCCTGAACGGACCAAGGTGCGTTTCCAGCAGCCCGACATGCAAAAGGCGCTGGCCTTGAGGGTTTCTGTCAGACAGCAGAATGCAAATTAACTTTCACATGTGAAAGTCAGGTCCCTCAGGGGCCTGATTTCACTATGAGGTGTACCAATGGAGTTACAAGAAGCAAAAAATGCTCTCGATAGCCTTCACCCCCACAAGGCCTCAGCCCCTTTGAGGCTTGTCATCCACCAGCCTGGAGGGATTGGTGGAACCCCTACCGTAGGGGTGAAAGCAATTCATGCTGGGTTTGATTGGGACAGCAACACCATCCTGATCTACCCGGAAGAGCAGCTCACCCGGTTGACGCCGGATGAGGTCGCCGCCATCACGAAGTCAGTATCGAAGGGACAGTCCTGGCATTCATATCAGCAGTTCAAGAAGTATCGGGAGCAGTTGGCCGAAGCCACGGAGGAAATTAATAGGCTCAGGGCTGAGCTGGGCAGGTATCAGAATAACGGGAGGGGGTAATGCTAAAACGCGGAATTATCAATCTCGCTGCTAGTTACATCATTGTTGATGCCCTACTCCGGAATGCAGCAATTTGGATCTTTGGCTTGTCCTTCTCCATTGGTGGCACTTACGTCGCTGGCGAGGCCAGTACATGGGGCGTTTACCTAGCCACTTCTGGTGCAATGACACTCTGTTCTGTCGTAACAGCCTACCTGCTCGTGACCTATCACCGCTGGGGGCTGATGACGGCCAGGGTCTGGCTGCTATTGAGTGCCTGCCTAAACGGCTATGCCGTCTATTTGAGCAGCCACAACATCCAGTTGGTGGTGGCACTGCTTTCCAGCCTGTTTATTGCTTTGTGGATGCTCAAGACCCTTGAGCAACCAGCAGTGAAGGGGACGTACAAGGTAATCGCTGATCTTCACCGTCAGCTATGGGGAATGTTGAAGGGACAAACACAATGACGACGAATACTCAAAACGCGAACGCCAACCAGGTTCGGTCTTTACGCGACATGCTTGTCCCCGCCCTGTTGTTCTATGTGGTGATGACGGCCATGTTTGTGGGTCTTGACGCATTCATGGATAAACCCACCAGCATGAACCTGCCATTTATGCCGTTCCTTGTCTCGATGGTGAGTTTTACCAGTGACGCACGTCGAGCGTGGGACTGGCGGAACGGGACCAAGGTTGTGGCCGTATTGACTGCGGTAGCCATGCTGTTGGCATTCATCTATCAACTCGCGGTCGGAGAGGTAAATCTCTTAGGGGTTGGTATATACCCGGCCACAGCCATCCTTCTGTTGGCAATCACCTGGGTGATTCGCGCTATCGGAAAGACGGCTCCTTTCCAGTTCCTGGGGAGACACCTGGCGCGGTTTGGTGCATCGAAGTGGGTCCAGCGTACCGCCGCAGTCATTGTGCTCGCGGGTGGCCTTGCCATCACTGTCTATGCCTACTGGCTTAACCACGGGAGCTGATGATGATCATTGCAACGAAGAGCGGCTTGCTGGTGGCCGCAGAACTAATCAAGGAAGAGGCCGGGTACTGGCTACTACAGCCTCGTGACCAAAAGACGCCGGTCAGAGTGAATAAGCAAGATGACAATAAACGCGCTTTCACGCATATGGGAGACGCCCTTCGCTGGGCAGGTGATCCTGAGCTTGCAAAGCAGTTCGATGCCGAGGGGGAAGAACATGCAAATTCGTGACTACATGACAAAGTTGTTTGAAGCATTTGGTGATGTAGAAGAAGTCACCCGAGAAATGCTTCTGGAGCAGGCGGAGCTCATTCATACGATCAGCGATAAGTGTCAGAGCACAGGCCTGTTTCTGGATAGTCAGGTTCGTTTCAACCAGTTCGTTCAAGAGATTGAGGCTGACGACAATGTAGAGGATCGGTTGCTTCATGCTTGGTGCTGGGTAATGGACCGAATAGTGAAGGCACCAACATCCTTTCACATGGATGGGGCTGTGATTTTGACAATGCCTCTGGTCGCCAGATACCTGCCACCAGTTGAACGGGAGCCGGAAACCATCGTGGTGAATCTCGATGAGGACTACAAGGCTCCTGTAGGCAACCAAACACTCTGCGAGCTCATTATGGAACGGAGGCATTGGCCGCAAGGTGCAACGTGCGCGACCCAAGAAGCGGATGGTGAAATCCTCTACTGGGACGCCCCGGTTCAGGTAGTAGAGGAAGGCAGAAAGGCCGCTGGCAAGCATGGCATGATGGCTGAAATAGGATTAAAGCATCAAGTAGACTTTTGGTTTTCTGACATGGCCGAAACTCGGCTCGCAACCGATTGGAACACCGCCGTCATCACACCTCACTGCTTGCTACTTTCCTATCTTGATGTGCTCCAAAAGAACAAAGTGCCGTTTGATGAGGGGGTGCGGCTCGCTGCCGAATGGGTAACGCAACTTGGTGGGGAGTCTCGTAAAGATACCGAGGAAGAGCCGGAAGCTGATGCTACGGTGCTTTCCCTTGGGCGAGCCACAGCTCATTGCTTTAAACCTTATCCGGACACACAAAATTTCTATTACGAGGCCTAAGCCTCACCCAAACAGGAGGATCAACATGCGATACCAGGTATTTAAAACGAAGGAAGGGGGCCTGCCGGTGTTTACTGCACCGTGGTACTGGTTGGCCTCTGCCATTGCTCACTGGTCATCTCTTAACTGGGATGCCTGTCGAATCGTAGACAGCAAGGCGGATAAAACAATGCTCTGCTGGGCCAAGGCTCTACCGGCTGCAAAAAAGATGGAGTGATTATGAGGTTCGGTTTTGCAAAAAAGACGGGGATTTCAGCGTTCCTATCAGCAATGCTGGTGCTGGCTCCTCATGTGTGGGCAGAGACCTTCACTGCAAAGGTTGTGGGGGTGTCTGATGGTGATACGGTCAAAGTGCTAACGGAACAAAGCTGCGATACCGGAAAAGACTGCCGGAGTGGCAAGATCCAGTACCGAGTAAGGCTCGCGGAGATCGATACTCCAGAGAAAAAGCAGCCATACGGCTCAAAGGCGAAGCAGGCCTTATCAGATCTGGTGTTTGGTCGAATGATCAAAGTGGAGCAAATCGACAAAGACCGTTATGGCCGCCTGGTTGCCAATCTCTATGTCGATGGCAAATGGGTCAATGCCGAAATGGTCCGTTCTGGGAGTGCGTGGGTGTACCGGCAGTACGCCAAAACACCGGAGCTGTTCAAGCTGGAGACCGAGGCCAAAGCCGATAAGCGAGGTCTCTGGGCATTACCGGAATCGGAGAGAACTCCCCCTTGGGAGTGGCGAAGAAAGCACTAACCACACCCCAGAGTATGCAGGTGTAAACAGTAACCAAGAAAACAAACAGGAATAACGATGAACAAAAGCGAACTGATTATGAAAGTGGCCGAAGACGCTGATATTAGCAAAGCAAAGGCCGAAGCTGCGGTAAATGCGCTGATCAACTCAGTGAAAGAGGTGCTTAAAGCGGGTGGGACAGTAGCGCTTACTGGGTTTGGTACTTTCCACGTTAAGGAACGCGCAGCGCGAACCGGACGGAATCCCCAGACTGGAGAGAACATCCAGATCGCGGCGGCCAACATTCCTGGGTTCAAAGCTGGTAAGGGGTTGAAAGACTCCGTGAACTAGATCTTAATCATGTGACACATGAATAAGGTTTACATAAGGCTCCTTTCGTGGGAGCCTTATTCATATCAGACATGAATAAGGGGGCGGAATGAGGTTGTCGTCAACTCAAAAGGACGTTTTGTTCATTCTATACGCAATTGAGGCCGGTGGAAAAGCCGAGCCTGTACCAGGTGTAAAAATACTGGAGATGATCAACTCAGCTCGCCAGAGCGGTATTCATGGAACGAACTTCCGAACGTCATGCCACACGCTGGTGGAGAATGGCCTGTTGAACAAGTACCGGAATGCTTCTCTAAAGCTGGCCTTTAGGCTGACCGACGATGGCAGGGAACGTGCAGGAGAGATATACCGCAAACGGCTGGAGGAAGTGCAAGATAAGTAATACGCCCCATAACGGGGCGTATCGAGTTAAACGGCAAAGCCGTAGTGGGTGCCGTCCGGAAGTTCAACATCGAGGCGTAGCTTGCCACCGGAGGCCTCAACGTACCGCTTAATGGACGACAGCTTGAGATCTCGTCCAGGTTTTTCCATCTCGGAGACTGTCGGCTGTCTCACACCCAGAGATGCAGCAATTTCCCCCTGGGTAAGGTTCATGCGATCACGAAGCTCTGCCAAGTGGATGTTCAGTAACATCTCAGTGGCCGCTTTCTGTGCTTTGGCAACAACCTCAGGCTTTTCTGTTGCCAGCATTTGGTCAAGAGTTCTTGCCATAACGTCACTCCTTCTTCAATTTATCCAAGTGCGCCGCAAACTCGCGGTCTGCAATTGGGATCATTACTTCATAAAACCTTTTCTCGTCCCCGGTCTTGTTACCGGCGCAGAGAAGAATCCCCTTACGCTTTGGATCGAACGCAAAGAATGCCCTGATAGGATCTCCTTTGCTTTGGACCCGCAGCTCTTTCATGTTGCTGTAGGATGAACCGTTAACAGTATCCGCGTATGGTCTCGACAGCATGGGACCTCTATCTCGCAGCACCATCATCGAAGCCAGCACGTTGGCTCTATCGGTATCATCCAGTGCATCGAACCACTCATCAAAGGTGTCAGTTGTCTCGATGACCCACATGGTTTCTCCTTACTTAATATAGGTGCAATCCTATATAGATTCAAACCTATAATCAAGAAAAATCGGCGGCTATGGGGGACGAAATGCCGGTAAGTAGTCATGTGACTAAAATAGGGGGTAGAATAGGCCTCAATATAGTCATGTGACTAAAAGGTGTACTGAATGAACAACCTGCCCCTACTGCTCGACGCAAGAGAAGCCATTGACTACTACCACCAGCATCCAGACATGACTGATGCAGAAAAGGCCTATGTGGTCGCGTTCCTAAGCGGAGAGGGGCGCTCAAACAGTCAGATCAGAGAGGAACTGGGGATTGAGAAGGTATACACGGTTACACACCTGAAACGCGCCGGTACGCTGTCGGAGGAAGAGCTCACACTCTGGCTCAGAAATCCACGCAAGATCACCCTGGGACATGTGAGAGCCGTGGCTAAGTTACCTATCAGCAAGAGAGAAAAGCTCCTGAGGGATCTCCTGCATACCAGGACACCGGTTCATACATATGAGGCGATAGCGAAGGGCAAAGAAGTGGATAGGGATGCTGACATTAAGCGTCTGGAAACCCTGATGAGCGATGCGACGGGTAGGCCCATCAAAATTCGCTATAACCCCGCGAAGCGCTCCGGGGAGCTGACGCTGGGATTCTTCACGCTCGATGACCTGGATGACGTGTGCAAGGCTCTGGGGTTTGATCCAAGCGAGCAGATGTAAACCAGAAAACTTTCACATGTGAAAGTCTTGCAAGGTGTCTTTTTATTGTTTACAGTATCATAAAATGAATCTGTAAAGGTGCGCGATGAATGTGCTTCCAACGAAAAGCTGGCCTTGGGCGTTATAACTCAACCAGACCTGAGTGGCTGGCGGCGTACCGAAACGCAAGATGTATGAGAAGCTCAGGTAAAGAACCTGATGCTTCTCTTTCCGGGATAGCTTGGAAGGCGCAACTCATTGTTGCCCATGAAAGAGGCAGAATTGACAGCCTGGCTGTCCCTTTGGATGCCAGATTGATAGCAAAGAACCTCATCGACGAGATCCTTGCTGAGGAGAACTGATGGACGAAAAAATTACCTACGAAGAAATGCTTGAACAACTCGACCAGAAAGGCATCCGCGTCACCAACGGGGCGAGACGGCTTTATGTCGCGTTGAACAACGGAGTCAAAGCTGAGGTGCTGGGTAACTGCGGTCCCGCCACAATCAGCTTGGTTGACGGGATGATTGTTGTGGAAGAGCAGACTCTCCACTAAGGGCAGCAGCATGGGCAAAAAAGTACACATCATTTGTGGAAAGTGCGGCAGTGACGAGATGAACTTTGTCATCAATGGACACTGTCCAGACGATCCCCAGAATGTTGCCAGTATGTCCTGCTCAAATTGTTGCGAACTGACAGGCATAGCCGAGTGGTCGGAATTTAATGGACGTGAGCTGAAAGGTGAAGCCGTCGCCCTATCAACACCGGCAAACGTGAATGCTCTTCTAGGATTGCTTCGCCAGGCGATGGACAGCGTTGAGTATCGCCTCTATGGCGGGGGCATGTCATTGAGCGGTAATGATGCTGCCGAACTCATAGACCTCCAGGAGCGAGCTGAGAAGGTCTTGTCTGTTCTTCGGAGTGATCAGCATGAGTGATTTATACGAACCGCTTGAGTTTGTGTTCTGCGGCTTTAGGAAAGGGGACGCTGGGCTCTTTATCTCGGTAGCCACTTTGCGCGATGGTGTTTTAGGCCGTGAGATGTATTTCTCAAAGGGAAAAAGCAAAAGGCGCTGGGTTGTCGGTGGCATTTACTCAGGGGCCTCGTTTTCGGACAACGGAGCAAAAGGTCTGGATGATGCTCATTACGTTAAAGCATGGGAAGTGCAAGGCGACAAGATAGAGTGGCAAGCAAAAAGCGAGCAAGCCGAAGCCTTGGCGCGAAGCGAGAAACTTGAAGCCGACGATAGGAAGCGCAATGAACTCGAAGAGCTGATGCTACCCATCAGGAAGCAATATGGGGCATTAACAAAGCGACGTGATAGGGCAGGGGCCGCAGCTCTTGAAGAAGCTGTCCTGAGAGCGCTGAGAGCGCCCATCAGGAAGGCTGAGGAGAAATAACCGTGGAGCCAGTCTTAGCTAAAGCATTCGCCGGTTTTAAAGTCGTAGCTGTAAGTGCCCATCAGATTGGCTTTTCGGCTTTTTTTGCCATTGGTGTTTGCTGGCGCTTTAGGGGTCGCAAGTACGCCATAGAACAGGATACCAACAAGTGCCGCTTGCCACGCGAAAACAGCAACCAGAATCCAAAAAGCAGCAGCCAGAACCGGCAGTTTGTGCAGAAGGTTGAGCACCGGCTTGGCCCAAATCACTGCCGGGATAGCCAGCACTGCGTAACCCCAGTTGGTTGCCTCAAGCATAGCCAGGCCAAGAACAACAACAGCCATCAGCGCGATATTCAGTACATGTTTCATGGTCATCTCTCCTTTTCAACTTACACTTTTATCCTATCACAGCATTAAAAAATGCAACTGTGAAAGGGCGTTTTTCATTCAAAAAGAGGTGACACTTTGAGTGCAATTATCAGCAAGTGCGGCATGTACAGATACCGTCTGGAAAGGGATGTGCAACCCGAAGGCCTTGTGTTCGGTTATTTTGGTGTAAACGGCTCTACGGCCACGGCCACCGAGGACGATCACACGGTCAGAAAGTGGATAGGGTTTACCAAGGTCAACGGAGGGAGGCGATTCATAGTCGGTAATGCTTTTGCTTTTCGGGCGACCGACGTTCGAGAGCTGGCTACGGCGGTTGATCCTGTCGGGCCTGAAAATGAAATCCACTTGGAAAGGATTATTCGGGATGCTGATGTCTTGGTGCCCTGCTGGGGGAGCCGAACTAAGCTGCCTAAGTCTTTGCATGTTCATTTGGACAGGCTTTTAGAGCAGCTCGTTGCATCTGGGAAGCCGGTATTGGCATTTGGCGTGACTGGTTCGGGGGACCCGAAGCACCCACTAATGCTTGGATATTCGACAAAACTTGTGCCCTGGGGAGGAAAATAATTATGTCGATGCTTGAAGCACGTTACTTCGTGGCAAAGATAAGCGATGCACAGGCCGTGCTCTGCGATGAGGAGCTGGCGACACTGGAAAGGCTGATCCGGAAGGTTGATGATGGCCGCAGAGCAAATGGCAAGAGCTCGCTTACTTGCGTTGTTGTCGAAGAAGATTGGCCGAACTGGCAGCAAACGGTTGACTCTGTACTTTCACTTGCTGACGGGAAAGACAACGATTGGACCAATGCCACACCAGAACAAATCAAGGCCTTTTGGGTCGATGACTCAGTTTGGAAAACTCTGGATGGCCGGGATAAATGGATTGAAGATCTCGACCTGCTGGTGGACGGTTCCCCGGTGGCTTCTGAGTGGGAACCTTTTGGCTTGGAATCAGGGCAGTCTGTCGTCATACGAGGCGGATGGATAGAAGGGAATGCCTTGAGTGATGATGGCGTACCGCTAGTGCAGGCATTCGTCGCTTGGAAACAGGGCCAAGACAACCACTAAAGGAAAATTACTTCGGAAGGGCGGCTATGGCCGCTTTCTTTTTAATATTTACAGTATCACATAATGATACTATGATGTTGTTAATTTACTTGGGGAGGCGCTTATGCTCACTGCTAAATGTATAGGGTGCGGATGCACCGATGATCACGCTTGTGTTGAAAACGGTCAACCGTGTCACTGGCTTCGCGTGAATAGAGTGGAAGGTATCGGGGTCTGCTCTTCGTGCCCGGATGCTCTCAATCAATTCGCATCGACCAGCCAGGAACAAGCAACTGGACAGGATGACTACCGGAACAGTCCAGAATGGAAGGATTTTTCATCACGCATTGGTAATGCACTATGCGGGGGCCGGAGCAAAGCAAAGTAAGGTAAAAACGGCTATGCCGTTTTTTATTTGTCTATTACGGCATCACATTATAAGCCTGTAAATGCTGAATCTGTAATTGCCCAAAATGGGCGTGAGCAGGGGCGGGGTGTGAGGTCGTTCTAAGGCAAAATACTTTGTACTGGCAGAACAAAGAAAGAATGAACTTTCACATGTGAAAGTTTTTGGGGTACGGGATGGAACAAGCAATTCAAAGTTACTTGGCTGACGACCGGCAATATCAAGACAGGATTACCGCAGCTCTCAGCCAGGTTGAAGAGAAAGGTGCAGAGTACGAAGCTCTTTGCCAACAGCGTGCTCAGTTGGGGATCTGGCAAAAAATTATAACGTTCTGGCAGTTTCGTCGAGACATCGCCGTTATACGTTCAGCACTAAAAGGCCATAACAGCGATTTGCGGTATTTGCGCCGTGGGAGAGACCAGCTCAAAGAGGGATTGGTTTCTCGGGCCGTGAAGCAAGCGATTGACGGTAGCCAGATTCTGGAACGAATCACCCAAGCTCAAGATAGGCTTGACGCCGCATCTCGACTCCACGAGAGCAACAAGCGACTGGTGGACATGGGGCAAAAAGCCTTACGTGAAATCAGTGAGGCCTCTTCCAGTATTTCATCAGCACAAACAATGGAGGTTCTCGACCTTGTGACTGACAACAAGGGCATTTCCGTCATGTCGTCGATGTCAAACTCCTCGGCCAGCAGTGAAATAGACGATGCGAAGAGAGCTGTGAAAGCCTTCGCAAATGCGCTGGGGGATCATCGTGACATTGTGGGCTCACTGCACCACTCAATGGCAACTGAGTTTATCGATCTGGGTATGGACTTTGCCGGTTTGAATGATGGTTTCGACTTTGGGAGCGTCTTCTCGCTGTTCAGCTTGTCGTCTGCCAGTTCCTCTCTGGACAAAGTAGAGTCTCGCGTTGAATCTCTGATGCCAGATCTAAGACGAGCCGCCTCCAATTCGGCAGCAGAGTATGCCCGTGTTAACGAAGAGTTCTTTGGCCTAAAACAACAGGCCTGTTGCCAAGTGCATGAGTTGCTGGTGACAAATGGTATAGACGTGTCAGTCAAGCGCGTTGAGTCCGCCGTGAACAGCTACAGAGTTGGAAGGTGATATTTACAGCATCATAAAATGAACTTATGATGTGAGGTGATCAACAAGTCGAAATTTATTTAAAGGATAAGCGATGAGCGATATTACACAGCAAATGGACAAACTTGAGATTCCAATCAAGTTGTCCTTTCCAGTCATCAACGTTAGCACTTTTGAGCTGGGCCGTGCAGAGAGCGTTTTCTCTGACATTGCAAAGAAAGTCGGCAAGCACTTTATTGTGATGCCATTCAAGAAGCTGCCCGATCCAGGCACGATGAAGGCAATGGTGGACGAGTCCAAGAAGTCCTCCAAAAACGGTGTTGTCGTGTTCGACACTTTCTTTTTCGACCGACAACGTGCAAACCCGGAAACACTCCCAGCCCTCAAGTCATCACTGACCTATCTGGAGAATGAGGGGATCAACTACATCATCGCTGGCAAAGACGTCTTCAATGAAGAGTTCGTTTATCACATCGATCTCCCGGCTATGAGCAATCAGGAAATCCTGAAACTGCTCCAGACCTGTGAAGATAACGTGAAAGATGGTGGAGTCTTCGAGAGCAACGAACGTGCTGTCATCGCAAACCACGCCCTGGGCTTGTCACACACCCAGATGAAGAACGTCTTCACCTATTCCGCTTACTTGAAATTCAAGGGTGAAGAATACCTGGGCGAGATCCGAAAAGAAAAAGCTCACATCTTGCGTGATGTCGGCCTCGATGTGCTTGAGGCCATTGATATTGGGAATGTCGGTGGGCTCGAAAACCTCAAGGAGTTTCTCCAGATACGTAAAGCCGGTTGGGACAAAGACCTTCCGGTAAAAGGTGTCCTTCTGGCCGGTGTACCTGGTGGTGGTAAATCGCTGACGGCAAAAGCCGCTGCCGGTGTACTTGGCACTACCTTGGTTCGCCTGGATATGGGCCGTTTCTATAGTAAGTATCTCGGTGAAACCGAGCGCCAGTTCAATCGTGCATTGCAGACCATTGAGCAGATCGCACCCGTTGTTGTGTTGATTGACGAGATGGAGAAGTTTTTTGGTAATGCCGATGGCGAACACGAAGTATCCAAGCGCCTGCTGGGCTCTTTCCTCTACTGGCTTCAAGAGCGCAAGAAGAAGATCTTCATTGTGGCGACGGCCAACCGGGTTCAGTCGCTGCCTCCTGAATTGATGCGAGCTGGCCGCTGGGACCGAGCATTCTTCATTGATCTGCCAAGTGTGGCTGAGCGCCAGAAGATTTTCGAGATCCACCTCGCCAAGCAGAAGGCCAACATCGCCGCGTTCGATATGCCTACGCTACTGCGTACCACCGAGGGATACACCGGGGCAGAGATTGAACAGGCCGTCATTGACGCGATGTATCTGGCGAACGCTCAGGACAAAGAGCTCAACAATGAAGCGCTGGTGGATGCGGTCACTCGCATTACCCCGACCAGTGAAACTCGCCGAGAAGACATCAACCAGATTCGCAGTTTGCGGGATCAAGGCTTCTATCCGGCCAATAACTTCGATGTTCAAGAGCAGAATGGCTCTGGACGAAAACTCGCCATCGAGGACTAAGCGATTAACTTTGTCATGCCGGAACACGGCATGACCCCCGAAACAACTCAGGAGTGATGAGATGAGCCATATCGTAAAAGGCAAGGTGCAGGTCGCCTACAAAGACAAAGAGCTGCTGTTGAAGGCTCTGGAGGGAGTTGGCGTCGTTGTTGAAAACGAAAAGCTATACCGCGTGGGCGCTGGCTACACCTTCGAGAAATACCCGATTGTTCTGATCGACCAGAACAACAAGGAGCACCGGATTGGCTACAAGGAAAAAAACGGTGTTTGGGAGCAGTACCAGGAAAACTACGGCTCTTATGGCCGCTGGACGCAGCAGGCAAGCAGCAAGGTGCAGGATCGCTACATTGCCTTCCACTACGAGCAGCAGTTGAAAGAGGAAGGTTTCAGCGTGACGGTGAAGCAGCATCACGATGGCACTTTGGAACTGGAAGCTGAGGAAGCTGTTTGGTAATAGCGCCAAGGCAATCAGATTAGTTGAACTTAACGACGAGGTGACAAAGTGAAAAAGGTAAACATCAAGATCAAGGGCGGCAAGATTGCTGCCGATTTCACGGGGTTTCAGGGTAAGACCTGTGAAGCGCTGGAGCAGCGTATTCGCCCGGAAGAGCTCGAAGTCGAAGAAAAAGAGCTGAAACCCGAGTACCACTTCAATGCTGGTCAAACCCAGCACGAAACGGAACAGAACGAATGGTGATGAGAAGGACAGGGCGCGTCCCCCTTCTTTTGCTGGTTGGTCTCATGGTCGCAGCTCCTGCGGCCTTTGCCAGTGACTTTGTGACTGGCGTAATGGTGGGGCAAATGCTCTCAGATGACTCAGGCAGCAAGAAGGTAGAGGACACTGGCCCGGAGAGCAAAACGGTCATTGATTACCATGACGGTCAGCCAGTTGTGACCAAAGTGGAGGCCTTCAAAAGCAATAAATGGCGCAAACTGGATGGCCCTCAGGGCGGCTATTTTGTTTGCCCAGGTGAATACCGTAGCTATTCGGGAAGGCTGCGTTGTCGCGTCCATGATGACGGGCTCAATGGCTTTATGGGCGGTATGACTGATGCTCAGGAGCTACCGCTCCAAGAAGCTCTGACCAAGTTGGAAGGTAAACCCATCTCCCTGCAAACCATTGAAGTCCACGGGAACAACCTGGCAGTCAAATACCAGTTAGCACCACCAGCACAAACGCACGTCAAAACTCAGGACCTGGGGGTGGTTAAGCAAGATGGTGAAATGCAGAAGGTTGCCAGCCAACCACCAGCGCTATCCATAGAGACTGCACCAAAGAGTGAACCTCCCAAGCAGATTGGTGCTGCACAAGACACCGACCGCAATACCAGTGCGTTTCAAAGTCCGTTCGAGGAGGTAAGTGACTCCATGATCGGTCTAATGGATAGCTCTTTCGTCAAAGTCATAGCGGGGTTGATGCTGGTGTTTGGGGTTGCTAGTGGAATTATGAGGCAGAGCCCATCAGGAATTGTGATGGGGATAATGCCTGCAATTATGATCATGACCGCGCCAACGGTTATTCGTACCATGTTCGATACAGGCGCGGCCAGTACCAAGCCAGTGGAAGATAGCGGAAGCTCATTTCCTTTCTTCTTGGTGGCAATAGTGCCGGTGCTGATTTTCTTTGCCTATAGAGCTTTTATGAACAACCGGAGCGACTCCGAAATTGATGAGTTGTTAAGAGAAGCCCGACGTGCTGAAAGGGCTGAACGACCAAGCAATGAGCCTCCCTCAGTGGATGAACTCCGTGAGCGCCAGCAACAAAACCCAGAAAGAGAACCGGTGGTTGTCAGCTCATCAGCTCCGGCACCAAAGGTGCAAAAGGAAGAGCCAATCGAAGTACAGCCAGGCAAGCGCAAAATTATTTTGGATTAGTGGGGTAGGTTATGAGCAAAAAGCGCATCGTAATCAAAAATGGTGAGGTCTGCGGGTTTGCCGATGAGGTTTCCTTCAAAGGCCTTGAAGTGCAGGAATACAGTAAAACAAGGGTTTCGCGCATCGTGCCGACGAGCGGCATTCTAATGATTGCGTTCTATGTTATTCGCGGACTTTGTTCAGACGAGTCAAAGATTGCGGCATGGACTCGTGTTTGGCGTTGCCAGTGGAAGGTGCTGATCGACGGTAAAAGCTATGGACCATTCAGCAGTCGTGCGGATGCTATCTCGTTCGAGAAGGACGAGATCTACAAACAAGGCAAATTCTTTGCCGATGCCACTCACGAGGCGGCAGTATGATGACACGGGCGGCTATGGCCGCGCTGTTATCCGCGTTGGTAATAGGCCTTGTGTCTGATTTGTCCGCACAAGAGCTGGTGGTAAGCCAGGTGGCTATAGACAAGTCCACTGAGGTGGAGAAAGAAGCTACCTTCCACAACCGCAAGTGGGTGTTAAGGACGGGGCAGGTTAGTGGATTCTTCATCTGCCAAGGAGATAACAAAGACATTTACTACCGGCATGACAGGGTGGGCGCTCACTGCCAGAAGACATCGACTGGGTGGCGCAATGTACTGGGTCTCAGGGACGATGTTCCGGAAGTTGAGCTGAGCGTGTACCTGGGGACCGTTGAAGGTGTCCCCGTGAAAGTCCTTCATCAGGAAGTGGATGGTTACGATCTGAAAGTGCAGTACAAGGTTGCACGTAAAGGGTCAGCAAATGAGTGAGAGTGTGCGTCGGTCAACGCCGATGGTAAAGATTAAAATCCTGCCGAGTTTCGTAGGGGTTCCCTTCCCGTCGGTGCTACTTATCGTTGCGGGGCTCCTTAATGGCCCTTTGTGGGGCTTTGCCGCATTCGTCTTTCATATCGTCATCAAGCGGTACATCTACAGAGAATACCGGAGGTTGCCATATCCGATGCCAACCGGCTCAAGGCCTATGGATGAGTTGAGCGAGCTCCTTGTAAAGGGGATACCGGAGGAATTTTTCCGGCGGCTTGACGCAGCTTGCAGCTCTGATGCGTCAGTACAAATAACCTGCCCAAAGAAATACCGGCTGCTCAAAATGTCGTTGAATCGCTATGCCAACCGCGCTGGTTGTTACCCGCAGTTCCGGGAGGGGGATGAAATAGCGATTGAGGTAACAGAGCAGAGACCAAGAAAAGCAGGAGCAGGGAAGGGCTTTCCAAGTATTCAAGTTCTGAAAGCGTCAGAGGGTGTTCTGAGTGAACCGGAGCAGCCTATCGAAATTCAGAAAGATAAGCGCAAGATTATCTTGGATTGAGGTGGGTTGGAATGCGGTCATTTTTATACAGAATATTGCTTCTTTGCTTCGTCATTATCGTCCAGATAGGGCTAATCGCCATTGATGCGAGCCCGTTGGTTGTTGCTATGTTCCTCTCGCTAACAGCTTTAGTCGCTGGGGTCTGGATGGCGTACCTTCATTCCCGATTTTTGATGGCGGTGACTCCAGTAGTTATCTCTGTGCTAATGGCGACCCTCGCCATGAAAATGTTTGAGCCGAGACTCTTTGTTTCTGCCAGCGAAAAAGGCTGGTTCCCTTTGTCATTGTTCGTCTCGATACCGTTTTACTTCTACTTGAGTTACTTGCTTGAGATAGAGGAGAAGAGACGTACATTCCGGGCCAATGTGATTGGGTTTTTGCGTGGAGTTTCGGAAGAGATCCGTCGTTCAACCAGAGAGCATAGAGATCAAGGTGAGATAAGACACGGTGGAACAGAGCTGGGGAGTATTGACGAACTACAAAGGGGCGAGGCCAAAGAGCCAGAAGTCATCAGCTCTACATCGGACCAGAAAGAACAAGGCACTCCCAAGCGAGACAAGAGAAAAATCATTCTGGACTGAACATGGAACAAATCAGAAAAGGCTTAACCCTCGAATACGCAAAAGAGAAGCGTGAGAAGCTCTTGGCGGAGCTCAAATCAGATGAACACTACAGCCAGACTGAAACAGTAGCCTATGGGCACCACGACCCGCTCAGCGTTCCTGTGGCAGCCTGCGATAGTTGTCATGGCCGGGCGCAAATGCAGAAGGTTATAGGTCCTCCTGTGCGCTGGAATATGGTCTGCCTGGGTTGTGGGAAGGCGATCCAACAAATCCAGAAACGACCGTGGCAAGCAGCAATGGCGTGGAACCAAATTAACTTGGGAACACAGGACTACAGACAACTGCCCCTCTTTGGACTTGGGAGTCTGTCTCCTGAATCAGCAAGACAGAGAATGGTGGGAATACGCAGGAACCTGGAGCTGAGAAAGAGCCTCGCCGGTATCGAGAGGACGATAGCCCACAAGGAAGGTCAACGCCCACCAGGGAAAGAGTACCAGCAACGACTGGAAGCATATCTGCAATGGGCCATGCTGGCGCTGAGGTTGCTCAAAGTCAAAGCAAGTTAGTGGTGAGAAGGAAGAGAGAACCCGGTACTGTAAAGCGCCGGGTTTTTTATGCCGCCCTGTTTACAGTATCAAAAAGTGATGCTATAAAGTGAGCAAGTCACAAGGAGAACCAACGAATGGCTGTTATCAACTCACTCCGCGCTCTCAAAGGCGTAACCGCCCCCGAAGAACTGAAAAAAGGGGATGGATTCACTATCTCTCCTCAGCTTCTGCTGGAGGAAGAAGGGTTTAACACCCGTGGCGCTTTCTGCGAGGACTACTACGAGCGCCCGGACATCAAAGCTGGTATTCGAGTGCTGGCCGATGCTTACAAGCGTGGCGACTATGTTCCGCCGATCATCGTCAAAGTTATCGACGGAAAGGTGTATGTCCGTGAAGGTCATCGCCGTCGCCGCGCCATCCTGCTTGCTATAGAGGAAGGTGCCGACATCCAGTTCGTGCAGGTCGTAGAGCACAAGGGCGATGAAGCCGAACAGAGCCTTCTGATCGCCACCAGCAACGATGGGCTCCCTCTTTCTCCACTTGAGCGAGCCGTGATCTACGCTCGGCTTGCAAACTGGGGGTGGAGCGACCAGATGATTGCCCAACGTGTTGGCCGCTCGGCTGAGCACGTTCGTATCGCCCGTGCCCTTTTGGAGATGCCTCTGGAACTGAAACGGATGATTCAGGAAGGCTCTGTGGCTGCCACCTACGCTCAGGAGCTCTACAACGAGCACGGCACCAACGCTGTTGAGATCCTGAAAAAGGCGCAGGAAGAACAGGCCAGTGGCAATGACGGCAAGAAGGCCCCGAAAAAACTGACCAAAAAGTCTGTCGAGAAAGGTCCCCGCCTGGGCAAAAAGGTGGTTGAAGCCATGCACCGAGGCGTGAGCTCTATTACCAGTCGTCTGGACAACATCAAGCCGAACGATGACGGTGAAACGTTCACCCTTACCCTGAGCCGGGAAGATGTTGATGCGTTTCAGGAGCTGAAAGCCAAGCTGGCGGAGCTGGAGCCCAAAACTGACGAGTCCAATGAAGACCAGCAAGAGCTGGATTTGGCGGGTAATCAGTAATGGGGCGCTGTACTGTTGAGGATGCCATCCAGTTGCTGGAAGGGGGAACCATTGTTGCGGTCGTACCGGCGTCATCCGGACCAGATACGCTGGTGGTTTCCTCTATCAGGCTTGAATCCGGACTGACAGTACAGTTTTCCCCTCCAGCGGCAGCCAGTGTCAGTGTTCAGCTCGCGGAGCTCGATGATGAACAGTGACAAGAAATCGTCTGAACTAGCCAGACTGAGGCGTCAGCATCAGCTAGTTTGCTCTGTCATCGCAGCCTTGCTCATCTGTGCAGGTATATATGGGACCGTTGCACGTTTGGGCTTCATCCTGATGGCGCCATTGTTTGTTATCGCCTTAGGTGTGTTAGTCGATGCGTTCCTGCCAAGGGTAAGTTGGTTCTTCTGTGTGCGGGACGTGAGAGACATATTTGGGTGGAGAAAACGATAGTGGCGAAGTTGAAGGTTTATGGCGGGATCACTTATGGGGCCGAGGGGCAGTTCAGAACTGTCGTTGCGGCCACAAGTAAGAGCAAGGCTGCTTCAATTCTGAATATCACGATTTACCAGATGAATAGCTGGTGGACGGAGACTTTTAACAAGTACGAGGTCGAGGCGGCGATGTCTGAGCCGGGGGCTATTTTTTCAAAGCCTCTCGATGGCAGAGACCCATTTGTAAAGCAGGAAGGATAATTGTGAGAAGTGTTTTTGTATGGTTGAAGGCCGGGGCAATACTGGCTTTCCTATTCTTCGGTATTGCTGGTGCTGTCAACCGGGTCTATTGGGTTAACAGCCAAGGTTTGAGCCAGGGGTCGATGTCATCCACATTGGTTAAAGAAAAGTTTGGCCTAGACCTTGGTGCAATGTGCCGTTATGACAAACCCCAGCATGTCGAGTTCAAAGTCCTTCCTGATCAGACAATCCAGTTCCGCTGCTCATGGTTTGAAGGTGGCGGATTAACCTGGTGGCCTTTCTACACCGAGCATGATGTAAAGAGCGCCGAGGCGACCTCTGTGCTCAATGACATATTCCAGGGTACGGAGGGGCATGATGAGTAGCCAGCTAGAACTCTTTCATGTCCAAGAGGCGTATGCCAAGGCCGATAAGCCGTTATCGAATGAGGAGCTCTACGATTCGGTGGCAGAGCTCGCTGGAATCCCGAAAAGCGCTCTGAATGAACAAAGTGAAATTGGCAAGGCAAAGGTCAAGCGGAGCAAGCTGAAAAGACAGATACGCTGGTATCAGCAAACCCTCAAGTCGATGAACCTTCTCCAGAAGGTGGACGGCGAGCGGGGTGTCTGGGAGCTCTCAAGCAAAACCAAGAAGGGCCTGCATGAAGCGCTAGGTGGCGTTCGACTGGTCGCTTATTCAACAAATCTTGGGCTGGCGGTGTGGTCAAACAACAAGAGCTTTTTCTCTGACCTCGATGAGCCGGTGCATCTGTGTGTGACATCTCCGCCGTTCCCGCTCCGTATACAGCGTGGCTATGGAAACGTTGATGAAGCCAAATGGGTGGATTTCATTACTCAGGCACTCGAACCGATAGTCAAGAACCTGGTGCCAGGAGGAAGCGTTGTCCTGAATGTCAGCAATGACATATTCGAGGCCAAGAGCCCCTCCAGATCTCTCTACGTTGAGCGAATGGTGCTGGCGCTCCATGATCGGCTTGGGCTCTCTCTCATGGATAGATGGCCGTGGATCAACCTGTCAAAACCACCAAGTCCGACCCACTGGGCTTGTGTGAACCGTTACCAGTTGTGTGCCGGGTGGGAGCCTGTTTATTGGTTCACCAACGACCCTGACAGGGTGCGTTCTGACAACAGAAGGGTCCTGATCCCTCATACAGAGAAACATCAGAAGCTGATGGCCCAAGGCGGTGATAACAGAGTGGTCAGTTATGGTGACGGGGCATATCGACTGAGAGGGAACGCATTCTCTAACGTCACGGAAGGACGGATACCGAAAAACGTTATCCAGCGCGGCCACCGTTGTGCGGATACTCTGGAGCTTCGGAGAATCGCTAGAGAACTGGGGTTGCCACCGCACCCGGCAATGTTCCCAACAGACATACCTGAAATGGCTATCCGCTTTCTGACGGAAGAGGGCGACCTTGTTGTTGATCCGTTCAGTGGGTCGAATAAGAGCGGGTTGGCCGCAGAAAGGAATAACCGGCGCTGGATCGCCTGTGACATCATTCTTGAGTACATTCGCACCCAGGCGGAAATGTTCACCGGCTTTGATGGATTTTGGATGAACCCGGCCATAGCAGCAGTGGGCGGGGGAGCGTTGAATTAAGAGAACAATGCCCATGAATTTAAGTATTATCGCAAGAGTCTTGCGCCAATTGGCAATTATTTTTGTCCTCTCCGTGCTTCTTGTGGCCGGATATATCTACTATGCCGGTAAACAACATCAGCAGGCAGCAATCAACTTTTGGGGTGAGCAATACCAGCCTGATGCCATCTCGACGCAAATTGATTGGGGGTTTATCGGTAATTGGGTTATTCCTCGCGGGGGGCCAATTATTTCTCCGGGCATTGCTGGAGTGTGTCCCAATACACCACTTCCCGTTGTGCCTCTTAAAACTGGTCCTGATGGCCGGGGTTATGTTCTCTGTGGCATTGGAAGTGAGGCTGTCGCTACCAGCTTTGATGTCAATGACATCCAGGATGAAGAGATACGAAACACATTAAAAACGATGTTTGAGGAAGAATTTGAAAAAACTGTTAAGGGGGATAAATGGACACTCAAGAACTGAACCACATGATAGCTGAGGCCTACAGCCGGGATTTGCAAAAGCCTGAGCTGGTATCGTTCAAAGAGGTGAGTCGCTGGGGGCGTAAGTACGGTTTCCCCGTCGTATGCACTCTGGCCGATGAAAGTGAAGAAAAGCAGATTCACTGGGCTGCCAGTTTGCTCATTCAAGTAGCCGGTACTTGGCCGCGAGAAGATATGCCGGAATTGCTCACACCGGAACGGGGCTCCGCGCTGTTCAACGATGCGATGCAGTTATTGGCGAATGGGCTTGGAGCAGCAAATCAATTGCGCTGACAGCACAAACCTTGTCAATAAGCGGCCTTCATGGCCGTTTTTTTGTTTAAAGTTTGTTTTAACAGAACCATAATTAGATATTGCAGTATCATTTTATGATCGCTACAATCTTTCACATGTGAAAGTTTGGGGGTGGTCTTGATCACCTGCGAGAAACCAAAATAGAGGTGGGTATGGCAAAAGTAATCAGCTTCGCCAACCAGAAAGGCGGAGTGGGTAAGAGTACCCTCTGTATCCAGCAGGCCTTTTATCTGGCGTTACAGAAGAAAAAGAAAGTGCTGGTCTTGGATATGGATGGTCAGGGGAACACGTCCTCTCGACTGGCCCCCAGACGAGAGCTTGAGGATGGTGACTACGAGCCCATCCTCACTGGAACCAAAACCGCAGAGCTGTTCGCTTACGAGCTGGACGGCATTGAGGTCATGCACTGCCCTTGCGGTGCAGACCTCATTCATACGCCGAAGAATGACCCGGATCTGTTTGAGATGGAGGCTGTGCCTCTTGACCAAGCCATGAATCCGGCTCGCCATTTGGCTGAGCTGTTTGAGAACTACGACTACGTGCTGATTGATTGTCCGCCTAGCCTCGGCAGAAAGCTGGTGGCAGCGTTGGTGATGTCTACCCATGTGGCATGTCCGGTAAAGCTCTCTGGCTTCGCTGTGGACGGCGTAGAAGGTCTCCTGAACACGATTATTGGTGTGCGCGAGGCATACAACCAAAATTTGGAGATCCTGGGCATCGTGATCAACGACATGGACCGCTCTGTCAATCACGACAAAGCCCTCAAGTCGCTGGAGAACACAGTTCCGGATCTGCTGTTTGAGAACAAAATTATGCACCGGCCTCCGCTCGATACGGCGACGACTGATGGCATCCCTGTCTGGGAGCTTCGCTATGGACATGTCGCGGCCAAAGAGGTTGAGGCGGTGTTGGAAGAACTATTAGAGAAGGTGGGCTAAGCGATGGCATTGAACAATTTAAAAGGCCTGTCCGAACTTGCTAAAGCCGCCAAAGGCAAGAAAGGCAAAGAGGTTCTTACCGTACCTGTTGACGACGTTGTATCCAAGGTCCAGGTTCGTAAGCGCTTCCGTAACATTGAAGAGCTGGCGGCAACCTTGCTGACCGAAGGGCAGCAATCTCCGATCATCGTGTTCCCGAAGAATGAAGAAGGCAAGTTCGTCATCCAAAAAGGGGAGCGGCGTTGGAGAGCGTGTAAACACGCTGGTATCGAGACCATTGACCTGGTGGTGAATGATAAGGTCCAGAACAATTTGGACGAGACTGCTGGTGAGCTGATCGAAAACATCCAGCGGGATGACTTGACTCCGGTAGAGATTGCCGAGGCGTTAAACCTGTTTATTGAAGAAGGTTGGAAGCAAAAGGATATTGCTGATCGGCTCGGTAAGAATATCACTTTCGTATCTACGCATCTGTCGTTGCTCAAGCTACCTGACTGTGTGCGTGAGTTATACGATAATGAAGTATGTTCTGATACAGAGACCTTGAATAACCTTCGTCTCTTGTTCGATCTGAATGAAGAAAGATGTCGCGCCGTCTGCGCGGTGGCTATGTCTGACGGGATTACTCGTAAACAAAGCCGTGAGCTGCTGAATGATGCCAAACGTATCAAAGACGAAATGGAAAAAGGCCCACTGACTGGCTCCCACCAGAATGATGAGCTTGGCGCTGGCAACACCGACGAGCAATCCCTCAACTCGGGTGGGGATGGTACGTCGGAACAAACCGGGAATGACGACCTGAACCTTGCCCAGGAGGAACTGGAAGGGGGTAAAAATTCCAATGGTCAGGACGATGATGACGAAGACCCTTTGCGTGATGAAGAGGGTGAGCACAAAGATCCTGTCAAGCAGCCAGATAACAGCGGCAAGGACAAAGATGAAGAAGGCGGTGATGCTCTTCCTCCTCTGCCGAAGGACAAGGAATGGAAGAACGTCCGGGCTGACAGTTTGATTTTTGCTGTCAACGTTAACCTGGATGGCGAGACCAAACGTGGAGTCATCATGACCGACCGTGTTGCTCTGGTTCCGTCTACTGTCTGGGTTAAAACGCTCGATGGCGAAGGCAAGGAAAAGCATGTTCATGTGCCTGTGTCAGACATTGAACTCCTGAGTGTCGAAGGCTAATAAAGGAGGCCCAGCCAAAGAGGTTGGGCCTGTCAAGAACAGGTGAATATGAAGATCTCACAGGACATGAAAAGAAAATTTGCTTTGGTGAATGCCCTGTCTAAAACGGAGAAGCCAAGTCTCCAAGACCTTCACAAGGCAACAAATATTCCTGAATCAACGATCAAGAGACAGTTGTCTGCCCTGCGTGATGAGTTCGGAATGAATATCTTGTTCGTCAGGGAGTCTACCGGCGAACGAGGTGCCACCGGCTACTACATGCTGACAGACTGGGGGATCTTAGACAGGTCTTCGTTCTTGAACCGGTACGGAAAACTGTAAGGTGCCATAGAGCAGCGCATTGAATGCAAAACCCGCCAATCGGCGGGTTTTTTTATGCTGCCACGGTAGCGGCGGTTGCTGGAGGTTTTTCGGCGTAGTAGGCGATGTTCTTGGTTCGTCTGCTAAGGGTGTCTATGCCGACGATACTCAGCGTTTTGGGAGTGGTATTGCGGGACTCGAAATAATGGAATAGCTGGATCATGCAGCACTTCACCATCAACGGATCGATGTCTTCCAGGTAGATTGAGGCTTCTCTCAATGCTTCGGGACCGTGGTTCTCGATCAGGTTTTCCATCCAGTGAATGGCGTTGATGCCAGAACCACAGCAGGGCTCATAAAAGTCTGCCGAAGACTGTGAGCCAACAATGAGTGACATCAAGCGGCCAATCTCTGGAGGAGTGGGGAAGTAATTGGTGCCCTTCTTGTGGAAGCCAGACATGCTTAGGACGTAACCCAAAACATCGCTGGTGGGGTCGCGCTTAATGGCGGCAGACAGGACGTGAGAGAGCTCGAAGGCGACCGGCTGAAGTTCTTCCGGGATCTCCTCCTTGGCTGGGTATAGGCCAGTCTGCAAGTATGCCCACTGGTCAATAAAGGCCTCAACAAACCGAGATGTGCCCATTCTGTATCGGGACTGCTCGATGAGAGATAAAGCCTTGGATGTAAGTTGCTGTGTTTCTGGTGACATAAGCGCTCCAGTTTGTTCTGACGAAACATTCAAGAGGTAGAAACGAAGAACCCCGCCGAAGCGAGGTTCTTTGCTTTCCTGCCTGATCGCCTTAATGCCGAAGCAAAGACGTCTTGATAAAGTCGGGGCAACCGGACATTTCCCGGTCGATGAAGTCCTGACGTTTCGCCAGCGGCCATTTCATGAACGCCGCGAGCGGGATGCGCTTATTCGTGTTAGTATTGCCTTGCAGCATAACAAAGCTCCTTAATTGCTTGATTGTGTTGTAAGGGCTGCAACGAAGGTCGAAGAGCGATGCGGCCCTTATTTATGATTATTACAGCATCATAAAATAATATCAAGAGACAATAAAACGATACCAAGAAACAAAACTTTCACATGTGAAAGTCTCCCCGCTGTCCACCTCGCACACTCCAAACGCCCAAACGCCCAAATAACTTGTCTATCTGCCCAAAATGGGCGCGTAAGCGTCCGATAGAAAGTAATTGTTAGTGAGATATTGACTACACGGAATATGGCTATATCATAGAATCATAAAATGATGCTGTAAAAGTGATATGTATGCCAAAGCAAGCAAATCATCTCCGTTTGAAGAAACCTTGCGCCAACTGTCCATTCCGGAAGGAGGGCGCTATCGAGCTGGCCCCTGGGCGATTAGAAGGCATCATCAACGACATCGTTGAAAACGACATGACGACGTTTCATTGCCACAAGACCGTGCACTCAAAGTCAGGTGGTGAATGGGATGAAGAGGGTAACTATGCACCTTCGGGACAAGAGTCGATGTGTGCCGGTGCTGCGGCTTACTTGATGAAAATAGGCAGGCCGACAGTGGCTATGCGAATTGCCTTTGCGTTTGGTGATGCAAAGGTGTCCGACTGGGACGAAGCTCAAGAGCTGGTTGTCGAGCCTTTGGTACAAGGGGACCGAAATGAGTAAGCGATATGCGGTAGTGCCGCATCCGAAACTGAAACGAGAGTACAAAGGTCGGCTGGTCAGAACTACTCGGGTACTAAAAAACGGCTGGGGGTTGATCCCTCTAGGGGCTGTGGCAACGGTCACGCATCAGTCTCCCAAGGGATCAGAACTGACCTTTGAACCATGCGACTGCTGCGGCCTGAAAGCCATTATCAGTCATGTAAGCATGGACTCCATTGAATTTATCGAACCGATTACTGAGGAAGAAGATGGACGAGAACAAGCTCAACATTGAAACGGTCGATGGGCACAACGAGCTGGTAGTCAGCTTTTTGTCCAGAATGGTAAGCCTGAGTGACGAGGAAAAGCAGACAGTATTGTCCTGCCTTCCGGACACCGGCAAACAAACAATCACCCAGCTCTATGAGGCGCTGCGTTCTCAAGGGCACCAGGATCTTGCAGAGAAAGTCGAACCATACCTCCAGCAGGGGGTGTTTGGGCCGATCTTCGATAACGCCAAGTCCAAGGTGTTCGTTCGGGACGAAGCGCCTTTTTTCCTCATGGATGAAAATCCTTTGAACTGGGATGACGCTAAAGCATTCAATCGCCTACGTATGAGTACGACCTGTGTTCTTGGCCGTGGCGGCTGGACTATCGGTGAGCGCTTTGATGACCGCTTTGATACCGAGGTGGGCGGAACACAGCTTATCGTCACTCAGTCACTCAACGAAAAAGGTGAGATTGAAGGAGGACTTCCTACCTCGATGTCGCTGAATGACTTTGCTGAGTTCCCTAAACAGCCAAGGCCTCCTCAAATAGTCGATTACCAGGAAGACAAGCGATACACGCTTGAGGAAGCGGAAGCTATCCCTGAGCTCGCACCAGTGGTTCAGCGTCTGAAAGAGCGCATCGAAGAGTATGAGGAGAGAAGAGCCCATGATTGACCTGACATGCCGCCTTTGTGCTGGTTCCGGTGTTTATGACTTTTCCCCTTCCAAAGAAACCTGCGGTATGTGCCAAGGGCATGGGAAATTTGTTGACGCCAAAGCAATGCTGGTGGCTGCCATCGAGCTGGCAAAGAAGCAACGCGAGCCTGTCATTGAAGTGGTAATGGGGTTGGTGCTCCAGGGTGTGGATGTTAGAGGGAAGGAGCCTGGAGAGCGGTTCAAGGCTGCTCAGGCCTTTAACGCCCCAGGGCACAACCTATTACGATACGGGTGGGATGCTTGGGAGCTCTATGCCCTCCATGAGGGTGTAAGTCCAGAACTTGCATCGCTTGGCCGAAGTGTGATGCGCGAGTGGCATAGCCATTCATGGGGCCGGTTCAGTGGAGAGGTAGGCTTTAACGCCGCCGAGATCATGATCAAACAGGCCAAAGACAACCCAGAAAAAGCAGAAGAGCGCTGGGCGTTCCTGCTTAGTGAAGAATGGATGGTGGAGTAATTGTCGTGACAGAACAAACCAATAAGAAATTGATGCTGGATGAGTCTCCAGATATGCCCCTGCAATTCAAGTGGAGAAAGTTTGGTGGTGCGATTTTTACTGCCACGCAAACAATGGAGCACGTCAAGGAAGGACGTAAGCTCGGGCCGACTCCAGCAGGGATGCTACCTCAAGAAGTGTGGCTGAACCGCCTGATCGCTATGGAAGAAACCCTGCCACGAGGGAAGTTTTTTGACAGATTCCGCCGCCGCGACAAAAACGAGCAGTATGACTTGGCCGCCGATCATCTCCGTCTTGTCGGACAGAAAAAGCGATAGGGGGATAGATGAAAGCCCAGGCATACCCACCATCAGTCATTCGTAAAGGCGCTGTGTTGTACGCAGCCCTTTATTACATCTCTGATGATGATAAAGCAAAGGTCGAGGTTACAGAGTGGATAGTTCGCTCTATTCAGAAACGACGCAACTCAACCAGCGATCAACGCTATGTCAATCTTGCCCAAAAGTTAGATGGGATTACGTGGGGGAAAAGGTCACGGAAGAATGGGGACTTTGGTTGGTTGCCATCTATACCGAGCTGGTGCTTGAAGCAGTTCCGGGAAGGTGGCGAATTGCCTTTTGGCGTTTATACGACGCGACTGGCCGCTCTCAAGTTTGCGAAAGTCAGCTTGCAGGAAGAGGTCCAATATTGCGAGGCCGAGCTGAAAAAGGCTCAGACAGAAGAGGATACTCAGGAACTCCAAGAGGAGCTGGCGGAGAACCAGAGACTTCTGAAAGCTGCTGGAGCAATGGTGAAGCGCGAGCAAAACAAGAAGAAAAGAGGTTGACCAATGTTACCGATCGTCTCCCCCTCCGTAGTAACCAAACAACTTGCGTTCAATCGAGTAGGCGATAAACGCAAGGTTAGGGTTTCGTCCAACTTTTTGGATGTTATGGGGTTCAAGCCAGGTATGGGCATCGCCGTTGAGCCAGGGGAGGGGATGGGCGGTTTTTCGGTGATCCCAGCGACCGATGAACTACAGACACACCAGGTTTATCAGCGCCGGTATCAACCAAAGAGTCGCTCCAACAACCCGCTGGAAACCGTTATTGAGTTTTCTGGACAAGGGCTCATAGATAAGTGCTTCCCTCGCTATACAGAGCGTTTCCACGTCGAAATGCGAAAAGGTCGAGTAGTCTTCACTCCCGTCGCAAACAGAGCCTTTGCCATTGCTGATCGGTTCAGAAAAACCAGCCCTTTCCGTGCCTTTGTGGCATTGACTGGCGGGGTAGACATTCATGTTATGGAATCGCTTGGCTGGAAGGCTGAGATTGTTTTGGAACATCGTCCAGTTGAAGCCAGAGACAGAGCATCCGGGCGGAACCTGAGTGAAGTACATGCGCTCAATACGCTGGTGAACAGCTCCCCGCGTATCCTGCTGAATGAAGACATTCATCACCTGGAGCTGGATCGCCTTGGAGCCTTGCTGGCGGAGTGCCCACCAATTGGTTTGGCCCATTACTCGTTGGGGTGTGATGACCACTCAAACGCCAAAAGTCCAAGGGACAAAGAGCGTTCTCTTGAAGATCTCTCCACCATGCTCGACATGGTTTACCCGGCACTAAAACAGATCGAGGTCGTGAACCCTGCCGTCGTGCTGGTGGAAAACGTCCCGAACTTCAAAGCATCCGGAGCCGGGGCGATGATGGGAACGACACTGCGGCGGATGGGGTACTTCCTCACTGAGATGGTCTTGAACGGTCTGGATTTCGGCGCGTACCAGGGGCGAGAACGCTATTACATGGTGGCGTCGGTCTTCCCTGGGTTCGTTCCACCGAAACCTGAGCAGAGAGCTGGTGGACGATTGTGGCCGGTGATCGAGAAGCACCTCGGGGATTGTGCAGACGTCACAGCGTTGAAGTCAATTCAGGCCAGAGAGTCAACTTCTCGCAGGATGCCTGCGTTCTTGACGAGAGAAAGCACCAGTTGCCCGACCATCCTCAAGTCTCAGGATCGTGGGGTAAAGGATGCAGTGTACATCCAAGACGGTGGCCGCATTTACAAGCCATCGGTCGATCTGGTTCAGGAGTTGATGTCGATACCTGATAGCTTTGATATTTCGTGGATGGCAAAAGAACAAGCGACAGAAACACTTGGGCAGAGTGTGGATTACAGATTGCATTCAGCGGTCATGGCCGCAGTTCGGGATCACCTGAATGTGAATTGCGGTCGCCATACCGTGGTGCAGCACGGTATCAGAAGTAAGGAAGGTAAATAATGGCAGTCATTTACTACGGCGAGGGAACCCATGACGCCGGTTTCGTCGGGTTCCGTGTCGCACGAACAGTTGGGGTGGCGGATGATTACCGGCAGGAATACTTCTCCTTGAGAGAGTATTCCTACGCAACAGCTCACCGGCTGGCCTACAGCTTGGACCGAAAGTGGGAAGCTGAGGCAGAAGAGGTGAAGCGTCAGAATAAGACTTGTAAGCGGCGACGCAACTCCGGGCCAAATATCATTGCTGAGGGGCTGAGGGCTTATATCAGTATCGAGAACCGGAGCCGGATGGGGGTGAAGAGAACCTACTTCGCACCTTGTTTTCTCGTCACAAAGCCAGGCTACGGCAATGGGGATATTGTTTTCAGGATTTCCACTCATGGCTACGCAGAAGCCTACGAAAAGGCGGTGGAAAAATATTGTGAGATCCATGATTTGACGGATGAGCAGTATGTTGAGTTGCTTGACTGTATGCCGAGTACAGAGGTGTTCACTGGATACCTGCTGAATGCTCTTTTAATACGCGGTCATCGCGCCACAAAAGCTGAAATACTGAGTAAGCTGGGGGCTGCGAAGAATGAAGATGACATCACCAATAGCAAAGGGAAAAGCGGCCACAACAGAGTGCGTTGCCCAGAGTATCGGTGGGCGCAATAACAGCGCCAGATGTTCAAACCATGTTTTATAGCAACACCTCTTTGGGGGCGGAATTATGTTTTTTGATAACAAAGTAGAATCTCACTCGCTCGTAATGGGAGCCAGCGGGAAGGGCAAATCGGTCTTGTCCGAACAAGTGCGGAAAAACGCGAGGCTGCGCGGTGATCTGCTGGTGGATACTGAGATGTACCGTGAAGGTCGAGGGTTGAAACCATACGAGCATGAGTACGCTCGTCGCTTAGTTCTGGGGCTAAGTGGACCGTTGCCGCGTGAACTGCGTGGGAAGCCGGTGACGGTTATCTCTGATGTGTCCAGACCAAAAAAGGTAAAGCGTCAGCCAAAGCAATTTGTTAAGACCGTAAATGGCGTCACCCTTGAACGCCAATTGGTGGCAGATGCAAGAGACCAGTTGGAAATGCAAACAGGCGTCTGGCTCAAACAACCTCAGCTCATCGAGCTGATGGAAGAGTCGGGCATAGACGAAACTCTAGCCGATTTTGGTGAGGCTGAAACACAGATCCGAGAAATGCTGGCGGATGCGTTGGCGATGAAACTGGTAGGGCGCTCATGGCCCAAGTGTGGAGCCCTCTATAACGCGGCAGAAAAGTCCGACGTTAACTTTTCCTCCGAGCTTGATGCTGCGGCAAAAGAAGCTGGATACATGGTTCGCTGAATGGGATTTGGTGTGGACAAGATAGATCGGCAAAGTTGGCTCGTTAAATTCAGGCGAGCGAAGTGTCAGGACACTTTAGACACGATGCGGGATGCGGCCATTCGCAACTATGAAGGGAATATTCGTGTTATCGCGGATATTGTATTGGCCCATGAGGCGAGAGAGACAGAAATTGAAAAAGGGATGTTTTGTCTAATAGTTAGATAGTCTGATGAGCTATCAGGTGGTGATTATGAAAAAGAGAATACTTCATCTGCCCGTAAAAAAGATTTACTTCGATCAGATCAAATCTGGAGAAAAACCAGATGAATATCGCCTCGTCACAGACTACTGGATAAAAAGACTAGAGGGGCGCGAGTATGATGAAGTCCATGTTAAGTGTGGCTACCCAAAGGCTGGAGATATGTCCAGGATAGAGATTCGTCCTTGGCGTGGCTTCTCAAGGAACGTCATAACGCACCCGCACTTTGGAGATTATCCGGTTGAAGTATTCGCCATCCATGTGAATTGATTTTGGTATTCTGATTTAAAACTATTGTAGCTCAGGTATCAAAAGAACTTGGGTAATTAAAGATAAGGGGCCGACGGCCCCTTAATTGTTTTAGTTTGTGAATATTGAACAATCGAGGTGGGATAGCGCTTGTTCGTAGCTACCTTTGTTGTTCGTCTTACGCAGTGCCACCAGCTCAACAATCAATTGGCTTAAAGCCAGTGATTGAGGCTCCCAGACGCGCTTGCATTTGTCAGCCATGTTGGCATTTACGTCTGTAATGACGTAGAGGAAATCAGGGACGTCTTTCAAGGTCCCCAGGCCTTTTGCCATATCAACAGCCTCAGGGTTTTGATAGCTTCGAGTGGCGCTCAGGTCATCGTGGGAAATATAGCTGGCAGATGTCTCAGCGAAACCTAACACCATGCCTTTTCCTGCGCTTTTTGCAATGGCCGAGCCGATAGCTAGAGTTGGCATGATGGCCTGACCTATTTGGCGGGTAGATGCAGTTGCCAAGCCTGAGGCGATGTTCTTCCCGGCATCTTCGGCAGTGGCAGAGCTGGTTGTGAGCATCGCAGTTAAAATGATTTTTCCAAACATACTTAATTCCTCTATCAATCCATAAAGTCCGACTTTTTGAAGGGCATAGTGCCTTTGCAATCGGGATACGCTGTGCAGCCCCAGAACTTAGAGGCTCGTTTCTTGCCAGGGGCTTTTCCTTTCCTGAGACGCATCGGGCTACCGCAATCTGGGCAGTCTGGACAATCCTCCGCCGCGATACGTTTCTCGGGTTTCCCTCGGTTGTCTGGGAACGTCTTCTTGCAAGCCTCGTTCTGGCAGCCCCAGAAAAAACCGTTCTTCCCTTTGATCCGGTGCATCTCTCCACCGCAGTTGAAGCATTCGTGTGAAGGAGGCTTCGCGCCCTCGAAGGCTTTAGCCATCGCGCCACCTTCTTTGGTCAGAACCGGTGCGGCCACTTTGAGCTGCTCAACCATTTGGCAGATCCAGGTGGAAATCTGCTTCATGAAGACAGACATGTTCCCGGAGCCGGAGGCAACTTTCTCAAGCTCCTGCTCCCAAGCCGCAGTCATGCCGGGTGATTTGATGGCTGGTGGAAGCACTGCTATAAGCGCATGAGCCTTATCAGTTGCAAGCAGTACCTTTTTCTGACGCTTGAAGTAGCCTTTATCAACAGCGCCCTGGATGATGCTTGCGCGTGTTGCTGGAGTGCCTAAACCGGCTGTGTCTTTGAGGATTTGTTTGAACTTCTCCTCAGTCACGAACCGGGCAATGTTCTCCATCGCGGCAAGCAATGTGGCTTCGGTGAAGTGCGGTGCTGGCCGCGTCATTTTGTTTGCCAGCTCGGCCCCATTCAGCAAGGCAGGTTCGCCCTGGCTAACCCTGGGGAGCTTCTCTTGTTCAACCGGCGCGTCGGTGTCTTCCCCCTCGTCCTTGGGACTGCTTTCACTATCAGAAGCAAACAAAACCTTCCAGCCTTGTTTGGTAGGTGTCTTACCAGCGGACGCAAAGAGGTGACGCCCACACTGCACCTCGATGGAGGTTTTGGTGAACTCGAACTCGCTGTAGAACTGCGCGATGTAGAAACGACGGATGGCGTCGTAAAGATTGAACTCGATCTCAGACATGGCACTGATGTCTGTTCTGGCCGGTGTTGGAATGATCGCGTGGTGCGCGGTCACTTTGGCGTCATTGAATACCCTGGCCTTGCGATGAGGATCTGCGCCAGCCACCAGCCCAGAGACGTTCTGATCGGACAAAATGAGCGCCTGGAGAATGTCCGGAATGTCTTCCTTTTGGCTCTCGGGTAGATAACGACTGTCAGTACGAGGGTAGGTGGTCGCTTTGTGCGTCTCGTACAGAGCTTGAGCTGCATCCAGTACCTGCTGAGCTGTGTATCCCCATCGTTTGCTCGCGTATTGTTGCAGCGACGTTAGATCGAAGGGGAGGGGGGCTGACTCTTTACCTGGTTTGGTTTCTGCTTTGCTGATAACAGCATTGGCACCATTGACCTGGGAGGCTACCTGCTCGGCATAGGCCTTATTGACGCACCGGCCTTGCTCGTCACTGCACTCTTCTGGTGGTATCCATTGGGCGGCAAACTGTCCATTCTGTACGGACACGTTCACACCCAGAGTCCAGTATGGTGAGGGGGTGAAACCGGCGATCTCTCGGTCCCGTTGACAAACAAGAGCGACGGTTGGGGTGATAACCCTGCCAACGTGAAGAGTGTGGTTGAAGCCGACATCTCGGGCCAGCACTGTGTAGAGGCGGCTCACGTTCATGCCTACCAACCAGTCAGCGCGTTGCCGTGCCAATGCGGCGTAGTAGAGTGAGACCGTATCCTTGCCATCCTTTACGTTGTTCAGCGCTTTCTTGATGCTTGACTCATCGAGAGCCGTCAAACAAACTCGGCGAATAGGGCCAGAGTAGCGGAATCGATCCAGAAGCGAACGGGCGATAGCCTCACCTTCTCGGTCGTAGTCCGTTGAGATGTAGATGGTGCTCGCCTTTTTGACCAGTCCCTCAACAATTTTGTACTGTTTGAACGCACTCTTGCGAACGTTGTACCGCCATGACTCTGGTGCAATAGGGAGGGTCTCCAGTGACCATGACTTGTAGCGTTCGTCATAATCGTCTGGCATATACAATTCCAGCAGGTGGCCGAACGCCCACGTAATAACGCGGTTTCCTCCATCATGGAGAAATCCATCACCTCGTTGGGAGGCCTTCATTACGCCAGCCAAATCTTTTGCCTGAGAAGGCTTCTCGCAGATATAAAGGTCCATTAAGCAGCTCCTCTCATCTTTGATTCCAGATTCGCCAGCTCAGTCCAGCTTTGAGCCAGACCTTTGACTTCGGGGTAGTCTCTGGAGAGGTTTTCGAGGACTCCAGAAATGACATAGGCCGCTTCGCTGGAATTACCCCTCGAACCGGCCTCCTGGAGCATGATTAATAAAGCGTCGAAGAGCTCAGCCTTACGGCCTAGCTCTGTCTGGTTTCTTATTTCAGAGCTTTGCATGGGTTCACCACTGAATAGGGACGCACGGACTCGCGCACAATGCGGCGATCTGCGTCAGTTACAGCCTGACTGGTGCAAAAGTGCGTCCAGGCATTCAGATAATCTTTATAGGTGTGGGTAGGTGGTATGCAGCCGGTTACAACGTCCTTGGGGATGTTTGTGGTTCCCTCGGCTTCCACAAAGCGCCAATCGTGCTCGTCCATACCTTTGCCACCATCGCAATAGCGTTCCCAGCGTGACAACTCGTACAGCGAGTAGCCTTTGCCTTTATTCATGGACTTGAAGGTATTGATGGCTTCGTTGACATCCCCGTGCTGTTTGATCCCTGCTGGAGTTTTATCTGAACCAGCGGAGTCATCTTTGACCTTGTTCATCGTTGCGCTGACATTACCGTCGCCCAGCACATGGATATAACCAGGTTGACGTAATGCAGCACCACCGCGCCCCATGTTGTCCCATGCCATCGACAGTTCCCGGCTAACTCGGGCAGGTTTGTCATTTTCGGCAGGGGCAGTCTGGGGCTGAGGCTTTTGCTCGGGGGCGTTAGAGGCACACCCGGCCAGAATTGCCACTCCCAGAATTGCTATCAGTTGTCTCATCGTGTCGTTCCTCATAAAAAATTGTCGATGAGCCCATTCTAAAAGGGGGGGGATGGAAAGCTGGTTTCTCAAACTGCCCAAATTGGACAGATAGGCGTGTGTGCGATCTAAAGGTGTTTTGAGAGCATGTAGCGACGAGAAATACGATAGGAATATGGTCAACCTACATGCTGAAAGCCCTTAACAAGTTATTTGGTGGGCGAAGTGGAGTGATCGAGACCGCGCCGAGCGTCAGAGTGTTGCCGCTTAAAGACGTGGAAGATGAAGAAATCCCTCGATACCCACCTTTTGCCAAGGGCCTGCCAGTGGCCCCACTAGACAAGATACTGGCAACCCAAGCTGAACTGATTGAGAAAGTGCGGAACTCTCTCGGTTTCACTGTGGACGACTTCAACCGGCTTGTTTTGCCGGTGATCCAGCGGTATGCCGCGTTTGTTCACCTGTTGCCAGCTTCCGAATCACACCACCACCGTGGCGCTGGTGGTCTGTTCCGACATGGGCTTGAAGTGGCCTTCTGGGCAGCTCAGGCATCTGAGTCAGTTATCTTTTCCATCGAGGGGACGCCTCGTGAACGCCGTGACAATGAGCCGCGTTGGAGACTGGCGAGCTGTTTCTCCGGGCTGCTGCATGATGTGGGTAAACCGCTCTCGGATGTGTCCATTACGGACAAAGACGGGTCAATCACATGGAACCCGTATTCGGAGTCACTTCATGACTGGGCACACCGTCACGAAATCGACCGTTACTTTATCCGGTGGCGCGACAAGCGACACAAAAGACATGAGCAATTCTCGCTGCTGGCGGTGGATCGAATTATTCCGGCTGAGACTCGGGAGTTTCTGTCCAAGTCTGGCCCGTCCATCATGGAAGCGATGCTGGAAGCTATCTCAGGAACCAGCGTCAATCAGCCTGTGACCAAGCTGATGCTTCGCGCTGACCAAGAGAGCGTCTCACGGGACCTTCGCCAGAGTCGTCTCGATGTGGACGAGTTCTCCTATGGTGTGCCTGTCGAGCGGTACGTGTTCGATGCCATCCGCCGCCTGGTTAAAACCGGAAAATGGAAGGTCAATGAGCCAGGCGCGAAAGTCTGGCACCTCAACCAAGGTGTATTCATTGCCTGGAAACAGCTTGGGGACCTTTATGACTTGATCAGCCACGACAAGATCCCCGGTATTCCACGAGACCCTGACACACTGGCCGACATTCTCATCGAACGTGGTTTTGCTGTACCAAACACGGTGCAGGAGAAGGGTGAACGTGCGTACTACCGCTACTGGGAAGTTTTGCCTGAGATGCTCCAGGAGGCGGCGGGATCGGTGAAGATCTTGATGCTCCGACTCGAATCAAACGACCTGGTGTTTACGACTGAGCCTCCTGCGGCTGTTGCTGCGGAAGTTGTTGGTGATGTTGAGGACGCTGAGATTGAGTTCGTTGATCCTGAGGAAGTCGATGACGACCAAGAGGAAGATGTGTCAGCTCTGAACGATGACATGTTGGCCGCAGAGCAGGAAGCAGAGAAAGCTCTAGCTGGTCTTGGCTTTGGTGATGCGATGGAGATGCTGAAAAGCACCTCAGATGCTGTCGAGGAGAAACCAGAGCAAAAAGATGCTGGATCAACGGAATCATCTAAGCCTGACGCTGGCAAGAAGGGTAAGCCGCAGAGCAAACCGGGCAAAGCAAAACCGAAGAGTGATACAGAGAAACAACCCCACAAACCAGAGGCAAAAGAGGATTTGTCCCCTCAGGACATTGCCAAAAACGCACCACCTTTGGCAAACGACAATCCGTTACAAGCACTCAAGGATGTTGGGGGTGGACTGGGGGACATCGACTTTCCGTTTGACGCATTCAGCGCATCGGCAGAGACAGCCAGCACTGACGCAACAAACTCAGAAATCCCAGATGTGGCAATGCCCGGAAAGCAAGAGAAGCAGCCAAAACAGGACTTCGTTCCACAAGAACAAAACTCCCTGCAGGGCGATGACTTTCCAATGTTCGGTAGTTCTGATGAACCGCCATCATGGGCGATTGAGCCGCTCCCTATGCTGACTGACGCACCAGAACAAACAACACCAGCGCCAGCAATGCCACCTACGGACAAACCTAATCTGCATGAGAAAGACGCAAAGACCTTACTCGTTGAGATGTTAGCCGGGTACGGAGAAGCATCGGCGTTGCTTGAACAAGCGATCATGCCTGTTTTGGAAGGTAAAACGACGCTGGGCGAAGTCCTATGCCTGATGAAGGGTCAAGCCGTCATTTTGTACCCGGATGGCGCTCGGTCGCTGGGTGCGCCGTCAGAGGTTCTCTCGAAGCTGTCCCACGCCAACGCGATTGTTCCAGACCCGATTATGCCAGGTCGCAAAGTTCGTGATTTCAGCGGAGTGAAGGCAATTGTACTGGCGGAGCAGCTTTCAGATGCAGTCGTAGCGGCCATTAAGGATGCCGAGGCGTCAATGGGGGGATACCAGGATGCCTTTGAGCTCGTCTCTCCCCCTGGCTTGGATGCAAGCAAGAATAAGTCTGCACCGAAACAACAAAGCCGAAAAAAGGCGCAGCAGCAGAAGCCTGAGGTTAACGCCGGTAAACCCTCGCCTGAACAAAAGGCGAAAGGTAAGGACTCCCAGCCACAGCAGAAGGAGAAGAAGGTCGATGTTACTTCTCCGGTTGAAGAGCCGCAGCGCCAGCCGGTCCAAGAAAAACAGAACGTGGCTCGCCTTCCTAAGCGGGAGGTTCAACCAGTGGCTCCTGAGCCCAAAGTTGAGCGTGAGAAGGAATTGGGACACGTCGAGGTGCGAGAAAGGGAAGAGCCAGAGGTTAGGGAGTTTGAGCCGCCTAAGGCGAAAACAAACCCGAAAGACATCAACGCGGAAGATTTCTTGCCGTCTGGTGTTACGCCTCAGAAAGCACTCCAGATGCTCAAGGACATGATCCAAAAACGCTCGGGCAGATGGCTCGTGACACCTGTCCTGGAAGAGGATGGCTGCTTAGTAACCAGTGACAAAGCCTTCGACATGATTGCCGGTGAAAACATCGGCATCAGCAAACACATCCTCTGCGGGATGCTGAGCCGGGCACAGAGACGGCCTTTGCTCAAGAAACGTCAGGGAAAACTGTATTTAGAGGTAAATGAAACATGACAATGAGTTATGACCCGCTCGCCTACGAGATGCCGTGGCGGCCCAACTATGAAAAAAATGCTGTAGCAGGCTGGCTTGCCGCCTCCGGCGCGGCTTTGGCCGTAGAGCAAGTCAGCACGATGCCTCCGGAGCCCTTCTATTGGATGACGGGGATCTGTGGCGTGATGGCGATGGCTCGTTTGCCAAAGGCTATCAAACTTCACCTGCTCCAAAAGCATTTGAAGGGGCGTGATCTGGAGTTTATTTCTATTGCGGAGCTCCAAAAGTACATCAAGGACACGCCGGACGATATGTGGCTTGGTAGTGGGTTCCTGTGGGAAAACCGCCATGCCCAGCGCGTGTTTGAGATCCTGAAACGCGACTGGACTTCCATCGTAGGGAGAGAGTCCACGGTCAAAAAGGTTGTCCGGAAGATACAGGGTAAGAAAAAGGAGCTGCCAATCGGCCAGCCCTGGATTCACGGGGTAGAACCCAAAGAAGAGAAGCTGATGCAGCCACTCAAGCACACTGAGGGGCATTCGCTGATCGTTGGGACCACCGGCTCGGGCAAGACCCGTATGTTCGACATCCTGATTTCACAGGCCATTCTGCGTGGGGAAGCCGTGATCATCATAGACCCGAAAGGGGATAAGGAGATGCGGGACAATGCACGACGTGCCTGTGAAGCTATGGGGCAGCCGGAAAGATTCGTCTCATTTCATCCAGCATTCCCGGAAGAGTCGGTGCGTATCGACCCTCTGCGTAACTTCACCCGCGTGACTGAAATTGCAAGTCGTTTGGCAGCGTTGATCCCGTCCGAAGCAGGGGCCGACCCGTTCAAATCATTTGGATGGCAGGCACTGAACAACATCGCTCAGGGCTTGGTCATCACTCATGATCGTCCCAACCTGACAAAGCTCCGCCGATTCCTTGAAGGTGGCGCTGCTGGCTTGGTCATCAAGGCCGTTCAGGCTTACTCAGAGCGAGTTATGCCCGACTGGGAGGCAGAAGCAGCGGCTTATTTGGAGAAAGTCAAAAACGGTTCGCGTGAGAAGATCGCTTTCGCGTTGATGAAGTTCTACTACGACATCATCCAACCTGAGCACCCAAACTCTGATCTGGAAGGCTTGCTGTCGATGTTCCAGCACGACCAAACCCACTTCTCCAAGATGGTGGCGAACCTCCTGCCGATCATGAATATGCTGACGTCCGGGGAGCTAGGCCCTCTGCTGTCTCCAGACTCATCTGATCTGAGCGACGAACGCCAGATCACTGATTCCGCAAAAATCATCAACAACGCTCAAGTTGCTTATCTGGGGCTCGACTCCCTGACCGACAACATGGTTGGTAGTGCTATGGGGTCCATCTTCCTGTCAGACCTGACAGCGGTTGCCGGTGACAGATACAACTACGGCGTCAACAACAGACCCGTAAATATCTTTGTTGATGAGGCTGCTGAGGTGATCAACGACCCGTTCATCCAGCTCCTGAACAAAGGTCGCGGTGCGAAACTTCGTCTTTTCGTTGCAACTCAGACTTTTGCTGACTTCGCAGCTCGACTGGGTAGCAAAGACAAAGCGCTCCAAGTGTTGGGGAACATCAACAACACGTTTGCTCTGCGTATCGTCGATGGTGAAACACAGGAGTATATCGCAGATAACTTGCCGAAGACCCGGCTCAAGTACGTCATGCGGACTCAAGGCCAGAACTCGGATGGCAAGGAGCCCATTATGCACGGAGGCAACCAAGGCGAGCGTTTGATGGAGGAGGAAGCTGATCTGTTCCCAGCCCAGTTATTGGGAATGCTTCCGAACCTGGAATACATAGCCAAAATTTCAGGCGGAACAATCGTAAAAGGCCGTCTGCCCATATTGACCCAGTAAGAGCAGAGCTATGTGTGACAAGAAGTATAGAAATTACGAGGTAGCCATCATGGTCGATGTGAACCCTTTCGACAGGGTTATGAATGAATTGAAAAGTCGTGGCCGCAAGAACGCTCACATCCTGAGCATCCTCCAATTCGACTGGCCTGCATCGGAGGCCATCATCGAGAAGCTGAGCTGCTACATCACAGACGGGATTAAGGCTAATCAGGAGCCTGTGATTTACCCGATCATTGAAGAAGCTCTGCATCGCTACAGCCAGCTCGTGTTTCATGAGCAGAGAGAGAAATATGAAGACCCGGCCAGAATTGGGGCATTTCTGGAAACCCTGATCACCGAAACCTGCCGGGCGTTGGAAGTGCAAATTGTCGATAGTGGCGGTGATTCATGGTCTGTCGATTCAGGAGAGTCGTTCTCACTGTGGCTTTCTTCCCATCCAGGAGAACTATCCATTAACCCGCAGCCCCATGAGGATGAGACCTCTTTGCGTGGCTTGCTGTATGAGCTCATCACCTGTGAGAGCGTGAAAACTGTTTTAAGGAGAACCGACTATGAAGAAGCCGTGGTTGCTGGTCGCATGGCTGCTGGTTATTGAGTTGCTGGCAATATTGCTGCTGATCCCTGGCGACTGGACAGACAGAGCCATCAAAAGGGAATCCGAGCTGGTGGAACAGAGTCTTGGTGTCGAAGCAAGAGACTGGATACAGAACAAAGCATCTACCTGGTTCAGGTCGAGCGTTATTGATTCAGGATTCTATGAGGGGATGTACCAAACGCTGATCCCATCAGAAGAGGAGCGCCAGAAGTCCAAGGGGATGCAGGACATGGGCAAGGGCTGGTTTGTGTGGGTCAAAGGCCGCATGGAAGCCTTTGTCAACGTCATTTACCAGTTCTACACAAGGTTGGCACTGTTAGCCGCGTGGGCTCCCTATATGCTGATCCTGTTCGTACCTGCGGTATATGACGGGATGATGACATGGCGAATTAAGCGGACCAACTTCGATTATGCGAGTCCGGTTCTCCATCGTTACAGCGTTCGCGGAACGATGTACCTGATGGCCGGATTGTTCATCGCGTTCTTCATCCCCATAGCGCTCGATCCGGTTGTCATCCCGATGACAATGATGACGTGCTGTGTCCTGGTTGGCCTGACGTTCGGCAACCTCCAGAAACGGGTATAGGGAGGGAGGATGAGCTACTCCGTTATAAATCAAGATGGGGTGCATCTGTGCGACATCCCATTGAACGTCTACCAGGTGATACGTCGCCAATCCTTGTCTGCGTTGTGGCTTTACTGGGCGCAGAGCTTGAATTTGGTGAAGGTGCTCATTGCTTGCGTCGGAAAGATGATCTTTGTGATGCCGGTAATGTGGTTCTGGGTGCTGGTGGTGTGCCGCTTGGTTGAACCAGAACGTATCTCAGACGTGTCAGGACTTATCTCTCCGGACGTGATCGGGTGGGCCGCTGGTGCGGCCATCACCCTCATTATCTTTTCCGTATTTACACGCCCAGCGTTGTACGGATACCACAACTTTTTCAAGCAGCATATTTGCTCAAGAGTAAAGCAAGTAACGCCGGAACTCAGAACAGTCACTGGGCCACTGTTCTTTTACCGAAACGAAATTGGAACGATATAGAGAGGAACCATGAAAGTAACTAATAGACTCCAACTGCTGGCACTGGGGCTGTGTATAGCCGGTACTGCCATCGCGGCTCCTGATGTGCTCAATGACGACGCAAAGCTCAAGAACCTTGAGAAGGTGTGTCCCGACTGTCAGATGGTGGCAAAAGATGTACTCAATCTGCGGGTTGAAAACTGCCAGCTCAAAGACACTTCCAGTGCAATGATGATTGGCACCATGCAAAATGACCCTATGTTTTCGTTTATGCTGGCTGTACACACAGCGGCAGGCTCGGAGGCATACAAAACGGTAGTTGGTGCCGCTGGCAACCATGTTGACTGTGAAAACCCGTTGAACTGGATCAAGCTGACCCAGCAAGCGATTAAAGGTGGCAAAGTCTAATGCGTAAGAGAGATTTCTTTTTTGGAGAGGTGTATGAGGGGAGTGGAGGAGCCACTCTACGACTGAGTGATATGGAACCATTGGCAAGAAAAGTGTCGGCAGAGTTCTTCACTGCACAACTGAACCGTATACTGAAAGAGCATGACGGTCAGTTGACGCTCAGCGATGGAACGTCGTACCCCAGCTTTTGGAGCTTCATCGACAAGGTTGATCCAGAGCAGGTTGGTTTCGTGGAGATCTACGCTCGGCAGGATGTTAACGATAATGTTGAAGCGACACTGGCGTGTGACATCGTTTTGGTAAATGGTGTGATCACCGTTAAACCTCACTGGTGTGCTTACAAAGACATCAGGGCTGACGAAGTGATTTCCACCTTACTGGTGCCTTTGCATTTGAAGGCTCTCCAGGGTAAGGCTTACATTCGCTGGGATGATGGTGAAACCGAACCTCTGTTACAAAACGACGACTATCAGGCTGAACTTGAAAATGTGTTTAGTGTTTCCAAGTACCCATCAGCCATGAGCTGGGGCGATACAGCAGACCAGAAGGTTAAGCAGTACAAGATGGACCTTGAGTGCGCCACAGATGTTGGTCGTCGAGGTGTCTCATCAGAGCAAGCATGGGATGCTTATCGAGAACTCCGTTACAATAGAACAGTGTGAAACAAGCGGCCATCGGCCGCTTTGAACTTTCACATGTGAAAGTTTTTCGCCTCCCGCTCTTATCATCTCCTCGAATAAACCTCCATAAAGTGCCCAAAATGGGCCGTAACAGCACTGTTCCTAGATTGATCAATTAAGAGACGATTACTCCGTGATGACGACAAGTTATTTGGAGGGTCTATGTCCGCACAAGCTCACGTCAGAGAAAGCGAAAGCTCATCTGGTTCATTCATCTCCTGGCAGTTCCTTGTCTGGCAGGTGATGTTCGTTATAGGTGTTGTTGCAGGGATGAACCTGGAACACGCATTCAATTTTCTAGGTTAATGGGAGGAAGTGTGAACCTTAATAAACAATTTTTCTGGTTTTTGATGAACGCGGTGCTGATGTGCATCTTCATCGTTCCAGTGGCCGTCGCGTTTTGGCTGTCTGCTTTTGCGGCAGGTTTTGACTGGAGTCAGTGGGTTAAGTTGGCTGCTGATACGGCCAACAGAGCTGCAAGTGACCCGGCCAAGGCTCTGGGCACGGTTCAGACCTACTGGGGCATTCTCAGCTTCTTCCTGCTGGCGGCGTACAGTCTGATGTTCAAGTTTAAAGCCAATGCTAACAAGGAAGTGAAAACTCTGGAGGTGGCCCGACCAGCCAATGAAGTTAGCGTTGCGGCTTCGGAAAAACATTCGGAAGCGGTTCCTCAAAATCAATAACCGATCCAGTAAACGCAAAAAAGGCGGCTTAGGCCGCCTTTTTTTATTTGTCGCTGGAAGTGCCCGAAAAGGGCGCGAAGCCGTGGCAGAAAATCAGTGACCCTGAATGAGAATACAGGCCACTAGGAAAAGAAGAGGGTTGCTATGAAGCCTGTAAAGATACCGCGCCGGGTCGATGAGCCCCCGCATCTGCTGTTGTGGAGCGCAGATGAGTTGGCCCCGATGCTTTTGGGGCTAACGATAGGGGTCATCATCGGTAAGGCTCTGATCTGCTTTCTGGGGGGGTTACTTGTAACCAACCTTTATCGCCGATTCAGGGATAACCATCCGGATGGATACCTGCTCCACATGATCTACTGGGCCGGGTTCATCATGACCAAGGCCAAATCTCTCAAGAACCCGTTTGTCCGGAGGTATTTGCCTTGAACCTGAAAAAGTATCTCAAGACCTGGGAAGGGACCCAAACAGAAAATAAGTGGGGGCGAATCTTCCAGGGTGGTCTTATTGCTATCGTTTTCCTGCTGGTGGTCCAAGTATTCAGCAAGGAAACCATCGTCACTATCCAGCCTTTCACGCTCACGGAAGAAGCCTGGGTGACGAAAAGTAACGCCTCTCAGTCCTATAAAGAGGCTTGGGGTTTCGCTTTTGCTCAGCTCCTTGGCAATGTGACGCCAGGAACCGTTGACTTTGTGAAAGAACGGATCACCCCGCTTCTCTCCCCGAGCATCTATCAGGACGTGATTGATGCCATCGAAATTCAAGCTCAACAGATCAAGAACGACCGCGTAACCATGCGGTTTGAGCCGCGTTTTGTTGAGTACGAGCCCAAGAGCGACAAGGTGTTTGTCTACGGATATTCCTACGTCAAAGGGGCTTCTTCTAACGAAGAGCGTAGCGAACGCTCCTACGAGTTCGCCATCAAGATTTCAAACTACGCGCCCGTGCTGGACTACATCGACACCTATGTAGGAAAGCCACGCACCAAAACTGTTTTGGAGCAACTCCAGCGCAAAGAAGAAAACCGGAGAAAGCATGAAGAACAACGCTAAACTTTCGCTCCTGGCGCTGTCCTTGGCGCTTGGAACTTCAATGGCCTATGCCTCGGATGACATTCCTGTTGTCCCGGCCAGTGTTATGAAAAAGGATGTTCCTGCCCCTGTGACGTCAGGACAAAGCTCCCATGAGGTTGTGGGCAGCATGAATGAAAACCCCTTACTGACGATGAAGCCGGGGGTTAACCAGATCATCCCGATAGCCGTTGGTCATCCGAACCGAATCGTCACGCCTTTCAGCAATCCTGAGATCGTTTCAACATCTCTGACCGGGGCGACGGATAACGGCCAGTGTGGTGAGGTCTGCATCAAAGAGAATGTGGTCTATGTCGCCACGGATAAGCAGTATCCGGTGACTATGTTCATTACTGAAAAAGGCTCGGAAGCCCAAGCTCTCAGCCTGACGATGGTTCCCCGTCGTATTCCGCCCAGAGAAGTCTTTCTCAAGCTCGATGGTGGTGTAGGTATCACTGGTGCTTTTGCCAATACCAAGGCTGAGACCTGGGAACAGAGCCAGCCTTATGTCGAAACCATCCGGTCGGTATTCCGCAAGATTGCTCTTGGTGAAGTCCCTCAAGGTTACACGTTGAACCGCATCCCTGCTGGTGCTGCGGTGCCGAGCTGCGCTCATCCTGGGGTAAAGGTGGATTTCAGCAAGGGGCAATACATGATGGGCCACCACCTTAACGTGTTCATCGGTGTCGCCCTGAACGTCTCTGATCAGCCTATTGAGTTCAAAGAGGCGTTGTGTGGGAGCTGGGATGTGGCTGCGGTGACTACGTGGCCGCTTAACGTGCTTGAGCCCGGCCAGAAGACGGAGATCTATGTGGCGAAGAAGCAGAAGCGTGGTCTCGCACCAACGTCTAAGCGTCCATCGCTGCTGGGAGGTGCCCAATGATTAAGCGATTTTGGACACAGTTAGACCCCAACAAGAAGCGTTGGGTGTCTATCGCTGGCGGCGTCTTCGTTCTTTTTGCGGTCGTGACAATGTTCTCTGGTGAACCCAAGAAAGAAGAGAAGCGCGGTCGCCAAGAAACCATCAAGCACGTTCTCACAGACAAAAACACCCGTGAGATCGGGATAGATTCGTTGTCTGCCGATGTGAAGATGGTGTCTCGTGAAAACTCCGACCTGAAAAAGGAGCTGGAACGAGTCAAGAAAGAGCTGGAGGAAACCAAAACCACTGCCGGGAAATCCAGTGATGTTGGCCGTGAGATGACCCGCCTTCGTCAAGATTTGGACCGCCTGACCCAGAAGAACATGGAATTGGCTAAGAAAGTCGAAACCGGCGCTGCTGGTGGAAAAACATCCTCTTCATCAGAGGATGCCAGAGCCGATGTTAATGGTGCATCTGGTGGTGATGGTCAGTTCATGGAGAAAAAGCTCGACTACAAAGATCCTGCATCCTTTTTTCGGGACGCACCGCTTCCTGACTCGAAGGGTGGGGCTCCTGCAACTGGCAAGGGAGACGGTCGTGATGCAACTAAACCAGGCATCCAAATAGTGAGCTACTCGCAGAAAGCGCCAGAAGTTGAAGAGAAGGACAACAAGGATGATGAGTCTATCTACCTACCTTCTGGCTCCATCCTGACAGGGGTGCTCATCAACGGTATGGACGCACCAACATCTCAAGGTGCTCGTCGAGATCCGTTCCCTTCGACCCTCAGGATTCAGAAAGAGGCTATTTTGCCTAACCGCTTCCGTGCGGATGTTCGTGAGTGCTTCCTGATTGTTTCAGGCTATGGAGATCTCAGTTCAGAGCGAGCGTACCTGCGTGGCGAGACCTTCTCGTGCGTTCGGGATGATGGGGGTGTCATAGAAGCGAAGCTGGATTCCTATGCAGTGGGTGAAGACGGTAAGGCCGGTGTCCGTGGTCGCGTCGTATCGAAGCAGGGGCAAATCATCGCCAAGAGCTTGATGGCAGGCTTCCTTGGTGGCGTTTCCGAAGCCTTTGACGTCAATCCTGTGCCGGTCGTTAGCACTAACCCTGGCTCAAATACCCAGTACCAGTCTGTGTTCTCCGACCAGATGTTGCAGGGAGCAGCAGTGAAGGGGGCCAGTAAGGCGCTAGATCGCATCGCTCAGTTCTATATCGACATGGCCGAAGGCATCTTCCCTGTTATCGAGGTCGATGCTGGCCGTCAGGTAGACATCATCGTGACCAAAGGAACCAAGCTACAAATTCGTTCCACCGGGGGAACCAAGAAATGAAAAATTTGAACATTTTGACCAGAAAGGGCAGTTCCAGAGGCGAGGCTCAAAAGGAACAGGCAGTAAGATCCGCAAAGATGTTGGGGGTGGGTGCAGCGCTACTTATTTTGTCGGGCTGTTCGACGTTCAACATCGGCAAGGATGAGTATAGCTGTCCGGGAATGCCGAATGGTGTTCAGTGTATGTCAGCGCGAGACGTTTACGCCGCAACCAATGACGGAAATGTCCCGCGTCCAATGAAACCAGAGGAAGTCGAGGCCAAAGCGGAAGCGGATGGCGAAGGTTCCTCAAACGTTTCAGCGAACTCATCTAGCTCCGGAGACCCGGTGATTGACAACTATGTCGCACCGCGTCTTCCGGATCGCCCGATTCCAATTCGTACACCAGCACAGGTTATGCGGATTTGGGTAGCTCCCTGGGAGGACACCAATGGTGATCTCATCGTGACAGGGTATGTCTATACCGAAATCGAACCGCGCAGGTGGGTGATTGGGGATGGCACACCGCAAAGTGAGCCAGTTTTGAGACCGCTGCAAACGGTACAACACGAACCGAAGTCTGAAACAACCAAATAGGAGATGTTCTTGATGAACGCAAATCAGTTGGCGAATGCCTCAAGTAAAAACAACGCACTCTTCCTCTTCCTGGGGTTGATGGTGGTAGCCTTCCTGCTCGTGCCGGATCAGGCCCACGCTGGTACTGGTGGTACAGCGTTTGACGACGTATGGGTAACTCTCAAGGATTGGACCCAAGGTACTTTGGGTCGAATCGTTGCGGGTGCGATGATCCTGGTCGGTGTTGTTGGTGGTATCGCTCGCCAGAGCCTCATGGCTTTCGCTATGGGTATCGGTGGCGGTATGGGCCTGTACAACTCCCCGACCGTAGTGGAATCCATCATGTCTGCTACTCTGGAACATGCAGAGAAGGTCATCCCGGCTGTTGTGCAACTCAGCAATGGCCTGGGGGTGTAAAAGACACCTTGCCGTTAATCAACGGGTGATAGGGGCAGCCTAAAAGCTGCCCTTATTTTTTGGCAAAAAGTCCAGTCATAACAAATTCCAACTATTTCCTTATTTGCTCAAAAAGGGCACTTCCACAGCCCATGTTTATGCACTCCCTCCCGTAACCTCCAGCATTGGGTTCTTGTAACTCAAAACGAATGGAGAATGCGATGATCAATTTCAAGCCTAAAATTCCGGCGATGCTTGGGGCTCTGGCGGTTCTTACCGCTGGTGCTGCTCATGCAGAGCTGCTGGAATACACCTTTAAGGCTCCAGATGGTACGCAACGGTCTCTGACTCCGAATGCCAACTATGCCAACCCAACGGGCAATATCTCGTTTGCCTTGAGTGCCGGTATCGACCGAAAGGTAAAGATTTCGGTGCTTCGGTCGGATGGAACAGTGGTTTCGACAGCGACCAGCCACCTTCTTGGGGCTACTGATCGCATCACAGTGGGTGGAAAATCCTACTATGGTGCGGAACTTCAACTACCAGCTCCAGTTGGTGGGGCATACACTATCAGGGCGGAAATTCTTGCCTCTGATGGTTCTACAGTACAGACGGATGAATACCCTCTTACTGTCGATGTGACGCCGCCAACCTACTCTTCGCTTGCCCCGGTTTATAGTAACTATGGGCAGGTTACTAGCGGTGATGTTTGGAAACTGGGTCTAGGTGGCTCTGAGGATAATGCCTTTTTGCTGTCAGGAATCTCTGATGAGTCACCCATCAAAGGCGTCAAAGCAAAGCTGTATCGTCAAGACGGTTCACTCTACAAAGATGTATCCGTGAACTACGATGACGCTAACGGACAAGCTAGACAGTCTTTCCAATCTGGCTTTTTCCCAGCCTCTGACTTGGATGAAGTGTTTACACTTCAGTTTGAGATAAGCGATAGCGCTGGAAATAGCTATCTTTCACCTCGTCAAAAAGTGATGTTTGATAGCATAACCAATGCTCCGTCTGCACCTTTTGGTGTTTATGACCCTTCAAGTACAAACAACTTAGGCCCTGGATTAACCGGATTTGTTGCTTACACTGAGGGCATGACAGTTAAAACTAACCCAATCAAGTTAGCTTGGCGTGTTCCGCGTGATAACTGGCATGAGTATAGAGAAGGTGGGATAAATATGACCAATGCCTTGGGAGAGATGTCCAAGGTAGGAGAAGATGCCAGCTATGTTTATCTCGTCACAACCGCACCTTATGGCAATACCGACGGCAATTATTGGCGTTGGGTGAACTTCGGCCAGTGGGGGGGAGGCGGTATTGCTTATAACCTCACACTCTCTCCATCAGCGCCTAAAAGTCCCAGACTTTTGGGTGTGGACTACAATTACAGTGATATAGGATGGTCTAGTTTTTACCGCTACTGGGTGAACAATTCTGTTCTTCCTGTCACTGTTAGTAGTATCCGTGTCAAAGTTGAACCAAGGCCTTACGTTCAAACTGCCGTTCACAGGGGAAGCTGTGAAATTCCTGTTGGTCAAGATAGCTGCGTGATTGCAAATAGCTTCACAATGGCTAAAGGCACAACAGGGTACGTCCACGATAATGCGACAGTTTTCAATCCGGATAAATCTCTTCGCTCGAATCCTCTTTGGGCAGAGGTTAACTGGAACGATCAGCACTACCCTCAGCTAAGTCAGCAGTTCGATCAAAATAGCAAGGTATTTACCTTATTCGTTAACCAGCCAGGACGAGGCGCTTACTTTGATAGGCTGCGTCTGCGAAGTGCATGGATTGAAGATAGCAAAGGCAACAAGCTGTCTCCAACTGGTGGGTTAATAGCCAACAACTGGGAGAACTACACTTACCAGTGGGATCTTAAAACTCTCCCTGAGGGGCAATACAGTCTTGTTGCCGCAGCAGAGGAGATGCACGGGCCTTTAACGCGACAACCAATGTTCCAGATAACGTCTGATAGAACGCCACCAACCATGACACTCAGTGTGGCAGATGGAGCAGCTATCCAGACTCTAGATGATGTTGTTATTACCTTGGCTGATGCTATCGACCCTTCACCTAAATTGACCTCTATTGCCCTTGTAGGGGGGCCTGCCAATGACAAGGTGCAGTTGTCTTGGCGTGAGGAGTCGAAAGGTCGATTCCGCCTTGAGTACCCGGTAATGTTCCCTTCTTTGAAGGAAGGGGAATCTTACACGCTGACTGTTTCCGGTGAGGATGCACAAGGCAATGCGGTTCAAAAGGCTGTTGGCTTCGAGTACAAACCTCGTCAGGTAATGCTGGCGGATGGGATGGATGGCAAGGTCATGGTCCCCGCTGTCACTCATGAATTTGTTCATGCAGATGGCAAACGGATCATCGAAACCAAGCCGCTGACGCTCAGTGATGGTGCTGTCGTGACAGGTTCATACGACGTGTTTGCGACCCTACGTTCTGATGCGAAAGTACCGCTGGTGGTTAATGGGGTGCGTATCGAGCCAGGCCAGACAATGGGGATCATGAGCCAACATGATTTCGGTGCGTCAGGTGGTCGTTTGAGCATTCCGGTTAAACCTGCTGTTCCTGATGTGGTCGGCTCTTCCAGCCTTCTTGTCATGACCTCCGCGCCGAACTCACCCATCTTGGTTGTGGACATCAATACCTGGAAAGGGACGGCTAAGCTCTCTGCTGAATCATGGACAATTCGCCAGGTCATTGACCCAGTGAAAATCTATGCCCTGCCAGAGTCGGGTGTGCCTTGCCGGTTCACCACGAAAGAGGATGTGGCTATGGCCGCAGACCCAATTCGTGACCCGGTGTGTTTGCTCCAGTGGGACAGAACTCCAGATGAGGCTGAACAAACTACGCAGGACAACAACGGGATGAAAGTTGCTGGGCTGGTGGGGCAGGCTGTGAGCATTGGTGAACAACCTGTCGAATACAGCCTGTACCTGTTCAGTGGTGACGGTTCCAAGGTAAAAGTTGGGTCTGGCTCTCAGAACCTGACGGTAACTACTGCCTATGGCTCTGTTGGCTACACCCCGATTGATGACATTGCTCAGGTGAATCGCGTCATTGAAGATTTTGATGTGAACTTCAAGCAGAGCAAGGGGCCAGACTGTTCTATAACCCTCAGCGCAGACCGTGCGAAAAAAGAGGCCGCGAACAAGGCTGTTGGTAGTGCAAGCCGTGCCTGTCTGTTCGAGTGGCAGCAGATCCCCGATGGATTGGTCCAAGACCCGTTATCGGAATCACCTTCGCTCTCTGGTTCATTGGCCTCCAACGGCGTTCATCCACTGGGGTGGCGGGTAAGTATTTTCACCCGTAACGGCACTAGGGTGACGTTGAACGACGAGACTTTCAATGTCGAAGCGGTTGACCCACCAGCTCCGACCGTTGAACTAGCCTCCGACTACAACTTCAAAGACAACATCTACTTGGTGCCGATGACAGGTAACTACCTGGGTGATGCCATTATCAACTCTGAACGAGCTGATCTGGATATTGCCATATCGCGCAACTCGGATGTTCTTGAGTCTGAGACCTTCACTCCGGGATGGGGTGCCACCAATAAGGTGTATCGCCGCATCAATACCGATGAGCGAGCGTTGTGGGAGGAGACCACCTACAAGGTGAACGCGGCCTACAACAAGGTGCCTGATGTGAAGACTGAGGTTGTCTACCGGGCTATCTCTGCACCTTCTGACAGTATCCGTCCTATCGTTGAAGTTAAAGGTGATACCGCGATTGACACCCAGGCATTGCCGGTTAGGGTTCTCATCCGTGATCAGTACAAACCTGATGGTGACTATGACGCTAACACGATGGGGGTGTGGAAAGTACGCCTGATCCAGCAAAAGGCCTACAACGAGACGGTTGCGCTCACTGATTATGCGGAAGCATCGAACGGTGAAGCTCAGTTCTCAGTAGACCTGTCTGGTGTGGATACTTCCTCCGTCCGTATCGCTGCTGAGGCTGTTCTGGAAAGCCCTGTTGAGGGTTACAACCGCACAGAGTTGTCTATCAGACCTGCCTTCTTGACAGTGCTTCGCGGTGGTGCCATCGGTGCTGGCGTGGAGGCTCGCAAGTTGTCTGGTGAAGCTCCGTTCACTGCTGTGTTCAAGCTATCTTTGGACGACCGTCAGGATCTCCGGGCTACCGGCCAGGTTGTGTGGGAAACCAGTAAGGACGACGGTAAAACCTGGGAGCAGTTCATCCCAGAAGATCGATACAAGTATCAGCTTGTGAAGACCTTCGACAAGGGGGAGTACCAGGTTCGGGCCAAGGTGGTGAACGTCAACTCAGGTGCGGAAAAGTACACCGAAGCGGTCAGTGTTGTCGCTTACGACAAACCTGATATTGCTGTTATCGGCCCGACCACGTTGTTTGTCGGAAGTGAAGGCAAGTACACAGCGAACCTGACGTTGAACGATGAGCCAATCTCCGGTGGCAATGCCATTGTTGAGTGGTCTACTGACGGTGGCAAAACCTACGCGCAGACAGGGGATAGCATCACGCTTTCGAGCGATGAAGAAACCCGATACCGCCTGTGGGCTCGTGTGCGCTCTGCCACGGCACCGGCTGATGACGGCTATGCCTATGAAGTTGCGAAAACGGCGGTTGACTTCCGAGCAGTGAAGGCACCTCGTCCTTACGTGACAGGGCCGCGAGTTATTGAGACCGGTAAGAAGTATGTGTTCAAAGCCGAAACCAGCCTGCCTTACCGTGGGATGGACGTGAAGCTGAACGGGTTCTTCACGCTGCCTGATGGCTCGATTGTGCAGGGTGATACTGCTGAGTACGAACCCTCTGACACTGACCTCAATCAGGCTACTGTAGAAACGAAGTACACCACCTGGATCGAAGGATACCGAGATCAGGGTGCAGAGGCTTCGCATAGCCTACGCTCCCGCGTTTGGCAGTATGTATGGCCGAGCTTCGGAATGCAGGTTAGGAAGAACGCAGACGTGGCTCCTGCGACGATCACCGCGTCAGTGCGGCCAATTGCCTTCAACGGCAAGCTGGAAGAGCCGACCTACGAGTGGGAGTTGCCGGAAGGCGCTGTGATTCAGGATCAGCGGCAGGATATTGTCCGGTCCTTTGTGATCAATGAGCCGGGTGATTACAACATCAAGGTCACTGTCCGTGATGCTCGCGGCCATGAGACCGTGATCGAGCAACCGCTCAAGATCGGCCAGGCAGCGCCCTATGCCATTGACCTGCAATACTCTGGCTCGAACAAATACGAGCGTGAGCCTCTGGATGTGCTGTTGCGACCGTACATTTCTGGCGGCCACCCACGCGACCGTATTTCGACTCGTGTTTATTCGGTAGATGGTACACCGTTGGAAAGCAGTGGTTACTACGGCAGAGCAACTCTGGGCGCTGGTGAGCACAGCATCAAGCTGAAAATAACCTCAGAAATGGGGCATGAAGCTGAGGGCGAGGTGAACATCAATGTTGCAGAGAACAAGTTGCCTGCATGTAGCCTGAGCTCACGAGAGACCGTTGGGTCGTGGATCGTCTATGCGAACTGCGAAGATACCGATGGCCGCATGAAGTCCTACGAATGGACCATTGCCGGTGAGTTGCAGAGCATCAGCTCTGATCGAGTGACTATCAGCAAGGGCACCTATGAAACGATGCCGACCATCTCTCTGGTTGGGGTCGATGACTCTGGGGGCAAATCCGAAGCTGTTACCATGAACTAAGGTTCATTCCTCTCAAAGCCCGGTTCAGACCGGGCTTTTTTTTGTATCGCGCTGGAATTGTCCAAATTGGGCTATTACAGAGGCGAGTCTATTTCCATCCCCCGGATACACTGCCCAGCATCCAGTAATCCAATCTTAGGGGATAGACATGCGGACAAAATTACTTGGGGCGCTGATGGTGTTCGGGATTATTACCGGCACGGCTCATGCGTCATCGAAATTGGAAATCACCGATCCCAGAGCGGCGAAGATAGAGGACATTGTAGAGCTACCCATCAAAGGGGTTCGAGCCGTCCAAAGTGATGGGCAGATCATGTTCCTCTCTGAAAACGGACGATTTGTTATTTCAGGACAAATCTACGACCTGTGGAGCAAGAAGCCCCTCAACACGATGTCCCAAATGAGGGATGTAGCGGAGCGTATCCACTTCAAGAGCATGGGCATGGATGTGGACACGCTGAACACTGTGTCGATGGGGCGTGGTGACAAAGAGGTGGTGGTCTTTGTTGATCCTAGGTGCGCGGTTTGCCATCAGCTCATGGGTGATGCCAAATCGCTGGTGGATGATTACACCTTTAAATTTATCGTGATTCCAGCTCTGGGTGCTGAGTCCAACCGCCTGGCAAAAAACTTGTACTGCGCGAAAGACAAAACCCACGCGCTTGATGCGCTGATGAACAACACCCTGGGTTCCCTTCCTTCAAAAGAAACCTGCGACCCCGGCCAATACGACCAAACGCTGCTGACAGCTCATTTCATTGGGATTGAGGGCGTTCCGTTCGTTGTTGCTCCGGATGGTCGTGTCAGCAAAGGACGTCCGAAGAACCTGAAATCATGGTTGGAGAGTGCTGAATGATCGTAACCATCAAAAAGAAACTCGAAGAAACGTTGATCCCGGAGCACTTGCGAGCTGCCGGGATTATTCCTGTCCTGGCCTATGACGAAGACGATCATGTCTTCCTTATGGATGATCACAGTGCAGGCTTTGGTTTCATGTGTGAGCCCCTGTGTGGTGCCGATGAAAAAGTTCAGGAGCGAATGAACGGTTTCCTGAATCAGGAGTTCCCGTCGAAGACTACGCTCCAGTTTGTCCTGTTCCGCTCCCCGGACATCAATCAGGAGATGTACCGGATGATGGGTTTGCGTGATGGCTTCCGTCACGAGCTGCTGACATCTGTTATCAAGGAACGGATTAACTTCCTCCAGCACCACACGACAGATCGCATATTTGCCAAGACCAACAAAGGTATCTACGACAATGGCTTGATCCAAGACCTCAAGCTGTTCGTTACGTGCAAAGTCCCCATCAAGAACAATAACCCGACTGAAAGCGAACTCCAGCAGCTCGCACAGCTTCGCACGAAGGTCGAATCATCGCTTCAAACCGTTGGTCTGCGTCCTCGCACAATGACGGCGGTGAACTACATCCGGATCATGAGCACCATCCTGAATTGGGGGCCAGATGCTTCATGGCGACATGACTCTGTGGATTGGGAGATGGATAAGCCCATCTGCGAGCAAATCTTCGATTACGGCACCGACGTGGAAGTCAGCAAGAATGGCATCAGGCTGGGTGACTACCACGCGAAAGTCATGTCAGCGAAAAAGCTGCCTGACGTTTTCTACTTTGGTGATGCGTTGACCTATGCCGGGGATCTCAGCGGCGGCAATTCCAGCATCAAAGAAAACTACATGGTCGTGACCAATGTTTTTTTCCCTGAGGCAGAAAGCACGAAAAACACTCTGGAGCGCAAACGCCAGTTCACTGTAAACCAAGCCTACGGGCCGATGCTCAAATTCGTGCCGGTGCTGGCGGACAAGAAGGAGAGCTTCGACACTCTCTATGAGTCCATGAAAGAGGGGGCTAAGCCAGTCAAGATCACCTACTCGGTGGTTTTATTTGCTCCAACCAAAGAACGTGTTGAAGCGGCGGCGATGGCCGCACGAAACATCTGGCGTGAATCTCGGTTCGAGCTGATGGAGGACAAGTTCGTTGCTCTGCCGATGTTCCTCAACTGCCTGCCATTCTGTACCGACCGGGATGCAGTGCGAGACCTATTCCGCTACAAGACCATGACAACCGAGCAGGCTGCTGTGGTCCTGCCGGTGTTTGGGGAATGGAAGGGGACCGGGACCTATCATGCAGCGCTGATTTCCCGCAACGGCCAGCTCATGAGTCTGTCTCTTCACGACAGTAATACCAACAAGAACCTGGTGATCGCAGCCGAATCCGGCTCGGGTAAATCGTTCCTTACCAACGAACTGATTTTTTCCTACTTGTCCGAGGGGGCTCAGGTCTGGGTTATTGATGCCGGTAAGTCCTACCAGAAGTTGTCGGAAATGCTCAATGGCGACTTCGTTCACTTTGAAGAAGGAACGCACGTCTGCCTCAACCCGTTTGAGCTCATACAGAACTACGAGGACGAAGAAGACGCGATAGTCAGCCTCGTTTGTGCGATGGCTTCGGCTAAGGGCTTGCTGGATGAATGGCAAATCTCTGCGTTGAAACAGGTCCTTTCTCGCCTGTGGGAAGAGAAAGGTAAAGAGATGAAGGTTGACGACATCGCTGAGCGCTGCCTGGAAGAAGAAAATGACCAGCGCCTCAAGGATATTGGTCAGCAGCTCTACGCCTTTACGTCGCAGGGCAGCTACGGGAAATACTTCTCTCGCAAGAACAACGTCAGCTTCCAGAACCAGTTCACTGTACTGGAGCTCGATGAACTGCAAGGGCGTAAGCACTTGCGTCAGGTTGTACTACTCCAGCTTATTTACCAGATCCAGCAAGAAGTATTCCTGGGTGAACGTAACCGCAAGAAAGTCGTCATCGTGGATGAGGCCTGGGACCTGCTCAAAGAGGGCGAGGTCTCGGTCTTCATGGAACATGCCTACCGCAAATTCCGTAAGTACGGTGGCTCCGTTGTCATTGCAACGCAGTCCATCAACGACCTCTATGAGAACGCAGTGGGCCGCGCCATCGCGGAGAACTCGGCCAGCATGTACTTGCTCGGCCAAACCGAAGAAACCGTGGAATCTGTTAAACGTAGCGGTCGTCTGACCCTTTCAGAGGGCGGGTTCCACACCCTCAAAACGGTACACACCATCCAAGGCGTGTACTCAGAAATCTTTATCAAATCGAAGAGCGGTATGGGCGTCGGTCGCTTGATAGTGGGCGACTTCCAGAAGCTACTTTATTCGACCGATCCGGTGGACGTTAACGCCATCGACCAGTTTGTGAAACAAGGCATGAGCATACCTGAGGCAATCAAGGCCGTAATGCGAAGCCGTCGGCAGGCTGCATAACCAGGGAGACAGTAATGGACATTAAATCAATCGCAATCGCCGCCATTCTCGGTGCCGCTGGTGGCTTCGGCGGTAGCTACTACGTGATGAGCGAACAAACGGCAAGCATCCATCAGCGTTTGAATCAAACCCCGCCAGTGGTCGTGGTTGACTTCGCTAAAGTGGCGTCGGCGTATCCCGCTGGTGCCTCTCAGGAGGAAGTTGAAAGGCTGATGGTCAAGACCAATGACGCAATTTTGAAGTTGAAAGACGCAGGTTATTTGGTCCTTGACGCAAGTGCTGTCGTCGGGGCTCCAAGTGACGTGTACCTCCCTGATGAGGTGCTGAAATGAATTTTCCACTCAAGAAGTATTTCGTCAAAAAGGAATCCTGGAAGCGCTTCGGGGTTAAGGCAGGTGTGACACTAGTGGTTCTTTGGGCTGCTGGTGCGGCCTTTGCCAGCCGCTACCGTATTGGCATTGATCCACAACAGGAGAAGTGCCTGCCGGGTTACACCTTCTTCCTCATTGATCTGAACGACCAAACTCTGGAGAGGGGAGCGGTTTACGCCTTCCAAGCCAAGAACATGCAGCCTTTCTACAAGGACGGGACTCGCATGGTCAAAATCCTCACCGGTATGCCGGGGGATAAAGTCGAGATCAACGATAAGTGGAAGATCACCGTCAATGGTGATGTCGTCGGAGAGGGGCTCCAGCTCGCAGGGAAACTACATCTGCCAGAGAGCCACTTTTACGGCAAGACCACGCTGAAAGAGAACAACTACTGGTTTATGGGCAAAAGCCCATTCAGCTTCGACTCACGTTACTGGGGGACTGTGAAAAATGATCAGATCATTGGCCGCGCATATCCCCTGTTCTAAGAGCGTTCTGGTGGCGTTGATGTTCTCTGTGGCTGGCGGGGCATACGCTCAAGAGTCTCCGCTCACAGAGCAGGATAAGGCGCTTATTGAGCAAGGAAAGCAAATTGCCCAAAAGGCCCAGAAGATGGAAATGCCATCTCTGTTGCAAAACCAACACATGGACGAGGCTCAGGCCGAAGCCAAGGCATTTTTCAAGCAGCTCCAAACTACTAACCCAACGCTCAAGGAGATGCACCGGAAACAGGCTGAAAAGGGTATCTACTCTGACCATCGGATACTGGTTTTCGCCTCGTTGTCTCTTGGCGAACAGGGGTTAGATGACGTCCTAACGGCGGTGTCAGGCCAGCCTGATTCTGTAATTGTGTTCCGTGGCATCCCGGAAGGAATGAACTTGGGGCAGGGAGTTAAAGCTATTCAGGCGCTCGCGGCCAAAAAAGACCCAGTGCCGAACATCATCATCAACCCTACGTTGTTCAAAACGTACAACATCACAGCCGTTCCCACGATTGTGATGCTGGAGGATGAGCCGCTGCCTGGCGAACAACCAAACGTCGTCGCCCAGGTCTCCGGGTTGTCCGACCCGGTATGGTTGGCTCGGGAAGTGGATAACGGAGAAAAAGGCGATCTCGGCGTTAAGGGGCCGGTGGAGAAAATCAGTGAGCCAGACCTTATTGATGTTGCCAAGAAACGCCTTGCCAATATCGACTGGGAAGAGAAGAAGAAACAGGCTATAGAGCGCTTCTGGACCAAGCAGAATTTCAATGAGCTGCCAAGAGCGCCAAAATCTCGAACACGAGAAATTGACCCTAGCGTCATGATCACCAGTGACATCAGCACTCCGGATGGCACTGTGTTCGCTCACGCGGGTGACGTGATCAACCCATTGTGCGATCCGAAGGAAGTTTGCAAGCCTGGAACGCGGCCATTTACCCAAGCGGTCGTAGTTTTCGACCCGCTGGACAAAAAGCAAATGGAACTACTCGCCAAGAAGCTGCCTGAAATCAAGCTGGAGCCTGGCGTACAACGGATCACCTATATCGCCACAGAGTTCGACAAAGACAAAGGCTGGGATTCCTACAAGAGTGTCACCGACAACTTTGACGCGCCGGTATATCTGCTGACGCCAGATCTGATTACCCGGTTCGAGCTGGAGCACACACCGAGCGTCATTACTGCCAGAGGCAAGAAGTTTGTTGTCCGCGAACTTGCTGAGGAGGGCGGTGAATGATTTTTGCCCCGGCTTTCCAACCAATTAAAGACGTCGGCACAGGTTCGTTTGTCGCTGCTGAGGTACTGGCTCGTTGGTACGACGAAGGCCGGGTTCTTACACCATCCTCTCTGTCATCTCCTCCTTATTGGGGACTGGTGGATATGGAGATGGCACGGTTCATTCAGGACAACCTTCATTATTGCTTGGATCTGTACCCGGCTCTCTTTCTGAATGTCTCCGAACAAACTTTGCAATCAGACGTCATCTTCAAGGCGTGGTGTAGGGTTGTCCGCGACATTGCTAAAAATCACTCATCACGGCTTGTCATCGAGATTACAGAGGGCATTCAGGACGCCTCTCTCGCATCGAGATGGGAGGCTCTGACCGAAATAGGGGTTGAGCTGGCGCTGGATGACTATGGAGACAAAAACTCTTCTCTGGATCGCCTGAGCCGTTATGACTGGCACTATTGCAAGTTTGACGCGAGAAGACTGCGGTCGCTTGAAGACTACCCGGCCATCCTCCACTGCCGCCGAAAAGGCATACAGCTCATTGCTGAGCAGGTGGAGAGCTTCCCATTGGGGGAGAGCGCCAAATTACTTGGACTGTCATGGCAACAAGGTTTCTATCACGGGAAGCCTGCTGTCATGGAGAAAAATTTGAATTACGTAAAGGCCTTACCATGATGCAAAAAATTCTACGGATCATGGCCGTTAGCGCGGTCTTTTGGGTTGGTTCGGTATCGGCTGACCCTGGGTGCCAGAATGCGGAAGTGATCGGCGGAAAACTGATTACTGACATCTGCTGGAGCTGTATTTTCCCTATCAAAGTAGCAGGGGTTCCTATAAGTGGTGGAGGCGGATCATTCCCGAGTGAAGCCGTAAGCAACCCTCTGTGTATGTGCGAGGATAATCTAGGGGTCCCTCGGCCTGGAGTCACCACTTCTATGTGGGAGCCAGCACGGCTCGTTGAATTTCAGAGAGTGCCTGGCTGCTCATCAGTCTTGAATGGTGTCAGGTTCCCGTTTGATAGGACTAACCAAGGGCATCATGGCATGGGAGACATGGATGGTGGTGATGGTTCTTTTATGCACTATCACTACTATGCGTTTCCTCTGTTGGTGATGCTCGATTTATTTATTAAGCAGACCTGTAATGCTGATGGGTATATGGATCTCGACATCATGTACATGTCGGAGCTCGACCCGACCTGGAACAATGATGAGCTCGCTTTTTTTACCAATCCAGAGGCGGCGGCAGTAGCAAACCCAATTGCGGCGGCTGCGTGTACTGCTGATGCTGTCTCATCAACCGCTGGAAAACCTTTAAAACAGCTTTTCTGGTGTGCTGGTTCATGGGGCACCCTGTATCCATTTAGTGGCAACCAGAATGGTGGAAAAGGTGTTATCCGCGATAGCAGTCTTCTTAGCACAAGGGTTCTGGCTGCTTTGCATCGCCGGGGGTTAGCGTGGAAGACAATGGGTTCTGAGGCTATGTGTAGAGGCGTTATTAGCCCAACACTACCCAAAACGCAGTACAAATTCACGCTATTGCATCCGGTTCCAGAGACAAACTCATCTCACGTAATTGGCGAATCCACTCTTACGTGGGGTCTGGCGCGAACTATACCGGCAATTGGGCAAGACCCTATTTACACCATCTGGCGATGGAATGATTGCTGTAACAATTGAGCAGACCCTAACGAATTTGCACGGGCATTTTAGATTATGCCCCAAAAGGGCCACTACACGTACAGGTGGCCCTTGTCTTCTCAGATAGCATGGGAAGGTTGAAATGGAGAACACAATGCGAAGTCATAATTACTTTATGAAAGCTGTGGCCTCGCTGTTGACAGTAACCATGTCTGCGCTGCCGATACATTCCTACGCTAACGGTAGCCAAGACCAGGACATCACAGCGGTGGGTAAAGAGGCCCAGGCTTTCGGACAAAACCTCTCAAACTCATTCAAGTCGAGCTCGGGGACTGTGCAAGATGGCACAATCTCTATGCCGACGTTGAAAGACGGTCAATTCCAAATGAACGGGGGGAGTCAGATTAATGTCAATGATCTATTCCCCGGAACGAGCGGGACCAACAATAAACCTGATAGTTATTACTTCCCTGATGCCAATAAACCTGATGTGGGCGGTCTGCAAGGCATTTACGACTCTGGCGATGACATGGACAGCGTGGGGAATAATGCAAAAGGGTCGCTGTGGAGTGATGCCAATAGTGCTAATCCATCAATCTCTGGTGCGGCATACAAGGTTCTTCTCGATGCCTCTAATCGATCACGCCCTGATTTCAGTAATGACCCGGTACTAAATCTAAGCAAAAAGACCTATGAGGATATGGACCTCATCGCAGGTGGCTTTGGGGATTGTTCTGCCGAAACAACCATCAATCAGAATACTATCAACGCCCACATTCCAGAGTATGAACGGTGTCAGCGTGTTGTAGATCAAAGCGCGGACTGTGAGGTTGTCCATGACTACGACGCCTCTGTGGTGAAGCACTATGATGGTCCATATAACCTCAAATCTTGTGGAGAAGGCTGTACTGAGTTGTGGATTGGTCGAGTGGGGGACAACTACTGGAGTGGTAACTGCAAGATTTATGAGGAGTACACGCGGGTCCAAGTCAGCAATCCAGATGCCATAGTGTCTGCAACGCTTGAATACGCCAAGTGGGATGACTACATGCAAGTGTGGGTCGGTAAGTCCGGCCAAGAGACTAAAGTGTGGTCTGGCCCAGATGGCAACTTCCCTCCAGAAACAGCCGGTAGATGTGAGCTCTCCACGAGTTGGGAGCGAAACCCTAATGTTGATGTCACTCCCTATTTTAAGAACGTGAAAGATGGTGATGTTGTTACGTTTAAGATCCGCGTTTCAGTAAGTGGCGAAGGTGAGGGTTTTGGCCGCATAAAACTCCGCTATGACCCATCGAAAGCCATTACCAAGGATGAGTGGGCTCCACAGAGCTGCATGGATTCAGCCAAAGGGGTGGTAGATGGTTTTGCGGAAGGCGAGATCACATGTATAGATGACCCGACTGATGCTACTGGCTGCACAGTCATCAATGGGATCAAAGTTTGCGAATCTCAACTCAAGCCGTCACCTTTGCCTGGTATTCCAAAACTATGCAAAAAGGTTCGAGTTAAAGCTGACTATGACTTCTATAAGGGGCAAATGGACTGCTGGACAGACCCTCAAGGTGAAACGCACTGTCCGGTAAACACGGGCGGGAATCTCGATAGCTGTCAGAAATATGAAGAAAACCCTCAGTGCGGCTTCATCAGTTCCAAATGTGTTGATGGTGCTCAGGGAAGTTCTGGTACGTGCTACGTCCACGAGGATACTTATGACTGTGGTACAGATGTTTCTGTTCCGACCTTGGAAAAGGAAACTGAGTACCAGTGCGGTGGGCCTATACGCTGCATGGGAGATGACTGCCTTGATTTGACCAAAACACAAAGCACTGATTTTGCTCGCGCTACTGCGTTGCTCAATGCAGCCCAATTCATGACGCAGGATATGAGCTGCACAGGCCAAGATGGGGATGACAATCCTACCGGGGATGAAAACGTTATTTGCTCTGCTTTTGCAGGGGAAGCTGGCGAATGCAAGATAGCTGTTGGGGGAGTTTCTGATTGCTGTGAAAAGCCAACCAATATATCTCTTGCCGATTATCTGAACCTAATAATGGCCGTTCCAAAGCTCGATGGCGCAGTGATGGGGCTGACTGATGGTAATGCGCTTAAAGGTGCTTATCAGGTACTTAGGGAACCTGCCCTTCAAGGGTGGACAGAAGTCACAAAACCGTTCACAAGTTATATAGAGAACGTTTCAGGTGCTGTTGATTCGTTCTTCCAGCCTGTAGAGCAGTTTGTTGATCAACTCATTGACCAGCTCAAAGAGCAAGTCAAAGAAGTGATGATGGATGTCATGAAATCAGCAGGCCAAGATGCAGCAACAGAGCAGGCGGCTGCCGCAGCATCTGAACAAGCTGCCGAAGCAATGATGGAGACTGCGACAACATGGCTTAGCACTGCCATGACGATATATACCGTCTATGTCGTTGCGATGGTGATGATCCAGATGATTTATAAGTGCGAGGAAGAAGAGTTCACTATGAACGCAAAAAGAGCGCTCAAGAATTGCACCTATGTAGGCTCTTATTGTAAATCTAAGGTGTTGGGCGCTTGTATTGAAAAAAGAGAAGCGTATTGCTGCTTCAATTCTCCGCTCTCTCGTATTATACAAGAACAGGTTCGCCCTCAATTGGGGCAGAACTTTGGAGACCCCAAAAATCCTCAGTGTGAAGGGATTCCACTAGATAAAATTGCCGAAATTGATTGGAGCAAAATTAATTTGGATGAGTGGCTTGGGATATTACAGCAGAACGGTAAATTCCCTGATCCGGCCTCAATAAATCTCGACTCGCTGACTGGAGCAGGGAATGACTTCAATATTGACGGGACGCGGAAGAATGCTCAGGAAAGGGCGTTGGAGCGGTTGGAAGGGATTGATATTGACGCGAAGCGAAAAGAGGCGACAAACAGCATAGACCCTCAAACAGGCGCGCCAACTGGTGGTGGATAAAAAAAGGGGCCTTTCGGCCCCTTTCTCATGTAGATTGATTACGCTTCTGGGTAAACAAATAACTCTGCTTTTCCCTGATCAAGAAGGTAAGGGAAAGCAACTTTTTCGCCATTATCCAGCTCAACCGATTTTGGAGCAAGGTAGAGGTAGGCCCAAGCTGGTAGCTGTTTGCTAATAGCTGCGTAGATCGCTTGCTGAGGAGCATGGCTTGCTGCCCCATTACCGACATTCACAAAGTTGTATGCGGTCTCATGGCCTGATGTGAAGGCATACGCTGTACCTTGAACGCCAGAGACAAAATTAGGAGCTGACCCTAGGCGAGGCTCCACGATTTTCACCTTAACGGAACACATGTCAGCTACCTTACTTTGTCCGTTCACCCACGTCGGGCAACCCCATTCATTCTTGTAGAACTGATAGGTTAGGCGACCGTCTTTGTCATACAGAAGCGTGAAATTGGCACCCAAATCAGTCAGCGCTGACTCAATGGAAACTTTCACATGTGAAAGAAATTTGGCCTGAGCGTCTGCCGGTGAAACTGCTTCGTTAGCAGGCATCCAAGCGATCAAGCTATTGCGAGCGCCATGCTGTTTGGGGCCGATAGCCCAGTTCGCAAGGTTGACCAAGCCACCTTGCCAGTCGGTCATTCCGAGCTGAGGGGACATGTAGCCAGACAGCACGTAGGCTGCCCCAAACGTTTTGGTGTCGGTCAGACGCTCCAGCTTGTCACGCGGAACAGAAGCGTCTTGGATGCCTGTTACCAGGCCACCGGCCTCCGCGATGTTGTAAGCGCGACTGTGATTGGTTTTGTACGCTGTGGGTTCGTAACTGCTGGTGGATGCACAGCCAGATAGAGCTGCTACAGCCAGAGCCACGGTGGTGATTAAAGCCTTTTTCATGTTGTTCTCCGTTCTTACCTGAGTTGAATCTGATTTACTTCGATAATATCACAGCATCAAAAAATGCAACCATAAAAGACAAAAAAAGCCCCTCGGGCGAGGGGCAAAGGTTTGGGCTGGGTTATGCTGCTTTTGTTTTCTCGGCTTCGTCTGCGATTTCCTTGTCGCCGGTTGCAGATTCCGGAGCGGCTTCGGCCACTTCACCTTCTTTGCCTTTGCTGTGGGCGGAAATGCGAGCCCGTTTCTCGATGCCGATGATTCGACCGGCCAGCTTGATGAGGCGTTGCTGCCATTGGTAAGTGGCGTCGGTGCGCTGCTTGCTGGTCAGTACGGTGTTCAGCCAGAGAGTGTCAACGATCCCCATCAGGGTATCCAGTTTGCGGATCAGGTGTGCAAACTGAGCAACCTGAGGAGAGTTGATCTCGATGGTGTATTCATTCGGGTTGGTGTAGCCGGGCATCATGTCGATGCCGTTGTCTTCCATCAGCTTGTTGAGCTGGGCGGTAGCTTTGTCCAGGTCTTCGGAGACCTTGGAAATGTGTTCCAGGATGACGGTTTCAACCTGGTCGATTTCGTCCTGCTCACCGATGATGCGAAGGATCACGTCGATGGAGAACAGGGAGTTGGAAACTCGCTCAAAGCTGCGTTCCATGACGCGCTGAGCTTGGAGGCTGTTTACTTTCAGAACTTGCTTGAAAACAGGGCGAGAGTAGTGGTTGCTGCGGTCGTTGTTTGTGTCCAGTGCTACTTGTGCTTCTGCCATTAGAGATACTCCTAAATTTGAGGTACAGATAAACGCACTGGAAAGGATAAATGCGGTCAATCTGTAACCTGACCTCTCGAAGTGCCCAAAATGGACAGTTACAGCGTTTTCTGTTTAGCAAAGGTGAGCTATATTTGAATCATCTTAGTCGCTCTGCGGCTATAGGTGAGATAGCTGGTCTCCGAAAACAAACAGCATCTAGTCTTATGCCGTATGGCATTACTTAACCCCAAGCCGGGGGCTTCTCCCGGTTTTCGGGTGTTGCCCCTGTTTTTTTTACATAGGAGCAACACCATGCACATCATCACTTTCATTGTAGTTCTGCTTGCATCTCTGGGCGCACTGTACGTAGGCGCGAAGGCATTTGCTTTTTCCTTCATCGTTCTCGCTAAAGTGTTCCAGCGTATCGGTTTGTTCCTTTGGAACAAATTCGCAGTTCCTGCAATGCGGTCTGTACAGGCCGTCATCAAAGAACGTGCTGCCAAGGCTGAACAAGCCAAAGCAGTCGTTGAACCTGAGGTAACTCAAGTTCAAGAAGTCGCTAAACAAGAACCTGACTGGGATTATCTCGAAATCCCGACTTACCTTCGTAAGGGCAAGGAACTTGTTTGGTAATAACTGTCGCTGAGTAATCTTCGACACTTTCAAACCCATCGGGGCAACCATACCCCGACGGGGATGTTGCCCCTTTTTGCTTAGGAGCAACATCATGGAAATCGCTATCATCGCTTTGTGTATCCCTGCTGGTTGGGCAATCTCTCGTCCTTTCGTGAGAATCGCTGAATCGTTCGGTTACTGCTGATAGTCAACGCAAAGGGAGGGGGCAACCCCTCTCTTTCTGGTCAAGCCTCTGTGGCTTGTCCTCAAAGTCTTCTGGTGTCAGTTGGCTTTGACGACAAGCTACAGGGGGAATGTCGAATGCAACAGAATCTTCATGTTTACGACGATCACGCAGGCATCATCTATCTGGCTGATGGACGCGAGGTGAAATTTGATCCGAAACTGTATTCCAGCTCCTACCAGGCGCACAGTGAAGCAGTGAAGTGGGCCAAAGAAACCGGGGTCATTGGTCAAAACGACGATGTGGTGATGTTCGTCCATTGAGGGAGTAGCCTCCAGGAGAGGCTACTCTCCTCGCTCCTTAAAAGTCTTCTTACTCATGGTGAATACCATCAGTAAGCAGATTTTGTTCTCTTCGGAGAGCGAAAAGTGCGATAGCTGGTCGCCAAAAACAAACAGCAAATTAACGTTAATTTACTAGCCCAACCGGGCGCATCCGCCCGGTTCGGGACGTGGTGCGCCTGTCACAATAGGAGCGCACCTATGTCTCAATACTCTCAATTCTCAGTAAGCAAGGTTTTCGGTATGCCCAGCATTCCGGAGAAGGTAACGGCCATCGGCTACGCTGACGGTTCAAACCCTTTCATCCCTGCCACTGATACCAACTACGTTTTCCGCAAAGAGTTTCTGCGAGAGGTCTTGGCCTATCTCAAAGAGCCTGGCGGTGACGCATTGTTCGTAACCGGCCCTACCGGGTCTGGCAAAACCTCAGGTATCACCGAGATCGCTGGTCGTCTCAACTGGCCTGTTCAGCAAATCACTGCCCACGGGCGGATGGAGCTGACAGATCTGATTGGACATCACGCTCTGGTCGCGGAAAAGCCTGGTCAACCACCTGTCATGAAGTTCATGTATGGACCTCTGGCAGTCGCTATGCGTGAAGGTCATCTGCTCCTCATCAACGAGGTGGATTTGGCCGACCCTGCCGAGCTGGCTGGTCTCAACGATGTCCTTGAAGGGCGTCCCCTTGTGATCGCTCAGAATGGCGGGGAAATCATCAAGCCGCACCCGATGTTTCGTGTGGTCGTTACTGGTAACTCTACGGGGTCCGGTGATGCTTCTGGTTTGTACCAGGGGGTGATGATGCAGAACCTCGCAGCTATGGATCGCTATCGTTTCACCAAAGTAGGGTATGCGGATGAGGAAGCTGAACTCAGCATTCTTGGCCGTGCTACTCCGAAACTTCCGGAAAATGTGCGGAAGGGAATGGTTCGGATTGCTAATCAGGTCCGCAAACTGTTTCTTGGCGAAAACGGTGAAGATGGTCAGATCAGCGTCACCATGTCCACTCGGACGTTGGTGCGTTGGGCGAAACTGTCTCTAGCGTTCCGTGGTGCCCCAAATGCTCTTGAATACGCCTTGGATCAAGCTCTGCTTATCCGTGCGGCCAAAGAGGAGCGTGAAGCCATCCTGCGTGTTGCGAAGGATGTGTTCGGGGACCAATGGCGCTAAGAGGTGACGCATGAAGAAAAATGACTGTTTGTGCCGTCGTTACACTGCTAAAGAGTGGGGCAATGACGAAACCACAATAGAAGTCTTCATTGGCTACAAGTTGCTCCGGGAGCCCAGCTCCTCGGAGCCAGGCCAATTCACGATGGTCGAGCTACGCCGAACCGTCACTGATGGGAAAGCTGAAAATTGGTCTGAGACAAAGCTCGAAGGACCTTTTGAAGCTAACGGCCCAGACACGATCCCAATGTCCTACAAGGACAAAGAAAGCCAGTATGTGTCACAGTTTCTCAGCCAGGGGTACACCTTTCTGGATGAGGTGCTGGTAAACGCAGAGACACAGACGGTGCTGGAAGGGGGGAATGTTTCAGCCGGACAAACAGCCAGCTTGGGATCTCTCAACTGGCTGTTATCTCCGCCCTCTGAGTTACCTCCAGGTGACATAAACCTCTTCAAAGGTTTTGTTGCTGGGGTTTTTGCCAAAGGAGCCGGTTTAATCGGCTTTGAGGTTGCTCGGAGCGAAGGCTCAAATGACTTGCTACCCAGTGTGCTGATGCGTACTGACAGCGGTTATGAGCTTGGGGTTAGCACTGGACTAGGCGAAAACACTATCCATCCAGCTACGCTGGAAGGCGCTGGTGAACTCCGCCCGGAACATGGTCACAAACCCCTGCTGATGTTGGTTTACCTGCAACAGCGTTTCGCGGATGACTTTTCAAACGTAGAGAAGCCGCTGGTGGCATTCTGTGATGAACAGGGTGATACCTTCGACTACGAGCGTTTTGATTCACTAAAACCCCTCATTGAACGGTTTGGTTTCAGCTACGACGAAGTAAGAGCAGATGCAGAAAGGCTTGGCCTTGTATCTGAGCTGATTCGCCTGGCAGAGATCGACGCCGAACAAGAGGATCACTTTTTTTAACCCTTACGGGGGCTTGCTCCCCGAAAGGGGCGTTGGCCCTCTCCAAATAACTTGGAGGTCATGATGTCTAAAGGCGTCAACAAAGTAATTCTGGTCGGTAATCTCGGTTCTGACCCGGAAATTCGCTACATGCCAAGCGGCACTGCCGTTGCCAACTTCAACGTTGCAACAACGGATACGTGGCGCGATAAGCAGTCTGGCGAGCAAAGAGAGCATACTGAGTGGCACCGTATTGTGCTTAAAGGTCGTTTGGCGGAAGTCGCTGGTGAGTACCTGAAAAAGGGCTCCCAAGTCTATCTCGAAGGGAGCAACCGCACCCGGAAGTGGACTGACAGCCAACAAATCGAGCGCTACACCACCGAAGTACACTGCGTTGAAATGCAGATGCTTGGTGGTCGTGGAAATGCACCTCAGGACAACTCTCAACGTGCAGCGCCCCAAAAAGGGCAACGTACAGGAGCCGGTACGCAATCTGCTCCTGTGCAGCAATCAGCACCGCAAGGTGGTATGGGCGGAGGCTATGGTCCCGCTCCTGATGGCTGGGATGATGACATCCCGTTCATGCGGCTGCACCACTTGGCTGGCGGGTAACACCGCCAACTCTTACTAAACCCCACGGGGGCACTCATGCCCCGAGGGGGTCATGGTGTCCTCAAACCGTTCATTCGTGAATTGGAGAAACACCATGTCTGATAACAAATCTCTTGTAACCCGTATCGCAAGCCGGTTTGGCGTGGACACCCGAAAGTTCTATGAAACTTTGAAGGCGACCGCATTCAAGCAGCGAGATGGAAGTGCCCCGACCGATGAGCAGATGATGACGCTCCTGATCGTGGCTGAACAGTACGGTTTGAACCCTTTCACTCGGGAAATCTATGCGTTTCCTGACAAGCAAAATGGGATCATTCCGGTAGTAGGTGTTGATGGTTGGAGCCGCATCATCAACGAGCATCCCCAGTATGATGGCGTCGAGTTCGTGTATTCGGACAAGATGGTCAGAATGCAGGGGGCGAAAGTTGACTGCCCTGAGTGGATTGAATGCGTGATTTACCGTAAGGACAGATCTCGCCCTATCCGCATCAAGGAGTTCATTGATGAGGTGTACCGTGAACCGTTTCAGGGTCAAGGTCGCAATGGTGCTTACACTGTTGATGGCCCCTGGCAAACGCACACCAAGCGTCAACTCCGGCACAAGTCGCTGATCCAGTGTTCTCGTGTCGCATTTGGTTTCTCTGGTATTTATGACCAGGATGAAGCTGAACGCATCCGTGAAATGGAGCAGGCATCGGCCATTAACCCGGCTATTGCCAATCTCCCTTCACCATCTCAAGTTCAAAGCCAAGAGCCTTTGGCTATTGAGCACAAAGAGCTTGACCCGATCCTAACCAAACTCGCAAATCGCGCCATTGCTGAAAACGCATGGTCTGCGGCGCATGAGTATGTGAAGGGACGGTATGAAGGTTCGGAACTGCAATATGCGACTCAATTCCTTCGTGACAAGGAGATGGATCAAATGGAGCCTCCGAAACCTGACTACCAGGAAGCGCACGAGCAAGAGTCCGCCGCTGGTGGTTCTGCAAATGCTGAACCTGGTGCCGAAGAAATGCCGCCTTTGAGTGACGAGGACATGATCCCTGTTACAGAAGAGGAGGGCGCGGAAGGCAGTTACTACTAACCCCAACGGGGGGGACTCCCCCGCTGGGGGAGATCTCCCTCCTAACCATTGGAGAGAGGTCCATGAAAATAGTCAACCTATCGCAACGCGAGGAAGATTGGCTTGATTGGCGGCGTCAAGGTGTAACAGCCACTGACGCCGCTATCCTGCTCAATCGGTCTCCGTACAAAACACGATGGAGACTGTGGGCCGAGAAGACTGGGTATGCGCGTGAAGTCGATCTGAGTCTTAATCCGCTGGTTCGCCGGGGGATAGAAAACGAAGATGCTGCAAGACGCGCTTTCGAGGAGAAGTATGATGACATGCTGCTCCCCGCCTGTGTCGAATCGGTTCAATACCCGCTCATGAGGGCCTCCCTGGATGGCCTGAGAGATAACGGGGAGCCCGTCGAGCTGAAAAGCCCGAGTGCGACTGTCTGGGAAGATGTTTGTGCTGAGAAAGCAAACAGCAAGGCATACCAGCTTTATTACCCGCAGGTGCAACACCAGCTCCTGGTAACGGGGGCCAAGCAAGGCTGGTTAGTCTTCTACTTTGAAGGTCAGATTCAGGAGTTTCCAATACTCCGAGACGAAGCCATGATTCAAGAAATCTTGGCCGAGGCTAAAAAGTTCTGGCAACAGGTAGTAGACAAGAAGGAGCCCGACAAAGATCCAGAGAGAGACCTGTACATACCGCAAGGTGAAGAGGTCAACCGTTGGATTGCTGCTGCTGAGGAATACCGCCTCTATGATGCAGAGATTCAGGAGCTGAAACAGCGACTGTCTGAGCTTCAAGAAAGGCAAAAGCCTCATCTCGACACCATGAAGTCCCTCATGGGGGAATACTTCCATGCCGACTACTGCGGTGTGATGGTAACGAGATACAAAGCGGCTGGCCGGGTAGACTACAAAAAGCTGTTGGCTGATAAGGCGTCAGGCGTGAAGCCTGAGGATGTTGACCAGTACAGAGAGAAGTCATCAGAGCGGTGCCGTGTAACGGTTACTGGCTCTGTGAAGCCACGGTACATTGTTGATGAGGACGTGCTTGCTCCTCTTGATGATTTGCCGGAAGAAGTAGAGACGTTCTACTGGTGAGTGGGGGATTTTCCCCCGCTTTCCCTTGGGGATTCTGGGAGTCTCCAACGGAAAGCAAGATTTTGTTCTCTTCGGAGAGCGAAAAGTGCGATAGCTGGTCGCCAAAAACAAACAGCAAATTAACGTTAATTTACTAGCCCAACCGGGCGCATCCGCCCGGTTCGGGACGTGGTGCGCCCCCAACTTTTTGGAGTGCATCATGACTAAAGTGAACCATCTACAAAGCCTCTGTGTTATCCACGTAGACTTTGACATCTGGAGTGGACAAACCCGTTTGTCTGCATCTGATCTCAAGCTGGGCGAGGGTGGTGAAATTCCACCTGAGAAAGTAGCTCAACTGGGAAGTAAGAAGATCTGTGATCCGGCTAAGCTGAAAGGCTTTCATCGCCTGAAAACAGAAACTCGTCGCCTCCTGCTGAAATTCGGTATGCCGTTCATGAACGGATTTGCCGTACCCGTCAGCAAGACCGATGAAATCTGTAACAAGCTGAATGACATCAACTTTCAGTTTAACCAACTGAAACAGGATTTCATCAAAGGTTACAACAAAGCCGTGGATGAATGGTGTCAGGAGAACCCTGAGTATGAACGAGCTATCCGTGCCGGAGCCCTTCCAAAGGAAACGGTCGAGGAGCGGATTGGCTTTGAGTACCAGGTGTTCATGATCCAGCCTGTGAACGAAGATGAGGCCAACGCCAAACGCCTTAACCGCAAGGTTGAGCGCCTGGGTGACGATCTCATCTCCGAAGTGGTTCAGGAAGCGAATAAGTTCTATATGGAACGTTTGGCCGGTCGAGACCAATGTGCGGTCACTACTCGGCAGACACTCCGTAACATCCGCGACAAGGTGGATGGGCTTAGCTTCCTGAACAGCGCTTTTAACCCTCTGGTCAAGCTGCTCGACCAAACCCTCCGGGGATACGAGCAACATGCCGATGGCCGAAACATCGTTGCGCCTTTCTTTTATCAGGTCGTGGCCGCAGTGCTGATCATGAGCGAGAGGGACCGCATCGAGCAGTATGCCAATGGCTCGATTACTGTAGAGGGCATGGCTAATGACATTGGCGGTTCGGGAGCCCAGATGGGGGACCGTTCTAAAGATGAAAAGGCCGAACAGAAAAGCGATAAAGCCGGTGAGCTTATCCCTGCAACAGAGGGTGGCGAAACCAAGCAGCAACAGGTAGGTGGTACTGAATCTGTTCAATCAGAACAGACTAACAGCGGTGGTAACTCTGTTGACCTGGATGAAGACATCGACAACTTCTTCAAGAGTTTTGCAGAACGAGGCGAGGGTGAATCGGAAGATGAATCCAATGCCGGTGATGTGGTTCGAGAAGAGCGTGTTGATGTTGAGGATGAGCTGGTTTTGCCTGAGGAAACTCCGGTAGAGCAAGAGCCTGTCCAAGAGGAGACGACAGAGGAGCCTCTCAACCAGGAGCTGCCTAAAACTGACGACGATGGCGACTATTTCTTCTAATAGTCACTTCAACTAAACCGACCCGGAGGGGATAGCCATTCCCTCCAGGGGTGGACTATCTCCTTCCCTACCAGGAGAAAAGATATGTCCAAAAAACGCACCATTTACAGCGCTCTACCAATCGTGGCCGCAGCCTATGGTGAAAAACTCGGTGTCAAAGTCGCCATCGGTAACGATGACGCATACACCGATGGTAAGACCATCGTGGTTCCGAATATCCCCGACGACTATCCTCACATGGATGCTGTCTGGGGGTATTTGGCCCATGAAGCAGCCCATGTCCGGTTTACGGACTTTGGTGTTGAGCGCCGCAGAGGTCTTCATGCTGAGTTGTCCAACGTTTTGGAGGACTGCCGCATAGAACGGGCCATGATGGAACTCTTCCCCGGTACGTCGCAGACCCTGAATGAGGTTGCTCGCTATATGGCTCAAGCTGGTCATTACGAGCACGTCACAGACAAAGAGGCCCCTGCCTCCATTCTGACAGGGTTTTGTTTGTACTGGTTGCAAACCAAGGCTGTAGGGCAATCCGTCCTTCAACCCTATCTCGATTCGGCTACCCCCGTATTCGAGCGCGTGTTCCCTCAGGGTGTTGTTGTTCGGCTGAACGCTTTACTGCGTAAGGCTGTGAACACTAAGTCAACCGCAGAGGTGACATCCTTGGCCGACCAAATCATCAAGATGATCGAGGAGGAAAAGGAGAAAGAAGAGCAAAAGCCCCAGAATGGTCAGGATGGTAACAACCAGCAGAATGCTGGTGGCAACCAACCTCAGAACAGTCAGGGCGGAAGTGGTAACGATCAAAACCAAGGGCCTGATGCCAATGGTGGTGATCAGCAAGGTAAAGACCAGAAGCAAGACGATGCTAACGGGAAATCTGATCCGAAAGGACAGGGCGACCAAGGCAAGTCGGATACTGATGGTGGCAGCAAGGCAGGACAAAGCCAGGCTGGTGGCAATTCTGACGCGGCGAAACAAGACGCGGCCAAAATGCTCCAGCAGGTTCTGAATGCCGGTGCCGGTGATTTGCGTGGTGACGCGCATGATGCACTTAAAGCCGAGCTCAACCGGGTGGCTCAAGATAAGGGGGACAGTAGCTATATGACTGTTCGCTCTGCTGTGAACACCCAGGACAACCCTGCTGTTGGCAAAAGCCTGGTAGGGGATGTGAAGAGCACCACTTCAAAGATAAGAACGCAGCTCTACGGATTGGTCCAGGCCAGCCAGCGAGTTGCTCACCGTAACCAACGATCAGGGAAGCGTGTGGATGCTCGGAAACTACATCGTGTAGTGACGGGTGATACCCGCGTATTCCTCAAGCCAGAAGCCAAGAAACGCCCTAATACGGCGGTTCACATCCTGGTTGATATGAGCTCCTCGATGGCCTACAAGGCCGCCAATGGAAAGGAGCGTCAAGACATTGCGCGGGAAGCGTCCTTGGCTATTTCGATGGCTCTGGAAGCAATACCCGGCGTAAACCCGGCAGTCACCTTTTTTGGTGGCAACCGGAACCAGCCAGTGTTCAGTGTCGTGAAGCATGGAGATACGGTTCAGAATCGGGCCGGTCGGTTTGGGTTCAAAGCAACTGGCGGTACGCCTATGGCGGAAGCTATGTGGTATGCAGCTTTTGAACTCACCAAGACCCGTGAAGAGCGAAAAATGTTGATCGTAGTGACTGACGGGCAGCCTCAAAGAGCCCCGGCATGTCGCTCAGTGATTGACCTCTGTGAACGAAGCGATGTTGAGGTGATCGGCATAGGGGTAGAGACTACCGCAGTGTCAGGACTGTTCCAAAAGAACATTGTCATTGATGATGCGGCAGCTCTGCAACGCACACTGTTTAAGTTGATGGAGCGGTCATTGACTGCTTTTGCAGCTTAACAGGAAGTGAAACGACAAACGGCTATCCCTTCGGGGGTGGCCGTTTTTATTTGGAGAGTCTATGAACCAATTCCATTCATCTTTGGATTTGTATCATCGGAACAAAGGTAGAAGGGCTACAGTGCCGGAGACGCCTTTTTTACTGCTTGCTAAGCGCATTCCTCCGATGTACTGGAGACTGTTCCAGGGTGTTACTTTGGATAGTCGTATGGGATACACAGGCAGGCGGCAGTTCCACCGTCTTGGGCAAGCAATCGACTGGGCAAAGTCATCAGTTGGCGATTCCTGGTCAAATAAGCGCTTTCACAAGCCGGTAGGCCTCGATGTATTGCTGGCCTGTACTGCGAGTAAGGTGCCTGAACATCTGGTCGAAGAACTGAAAAGACGGGGCAGTTGATGCGTCTTTGAGCTTTGCACCCGAAAAGGGCAGTTTGAGCGTTCCTGTTCACACAGCTCTCGTGGAACAATCAAAGTGAGGAGGGAATACCCTCCCACTTTCTCAGAGGCCTTCATTGAGGGTTGCTGAGAAAGTGAATTTTGTCCTCTCTGAGGGCGAAACGTGCGATAGCTGGTCGCCAAAAACAAACAGCATTCAACCTCAGCCTAAGGGCGCACTGCGCCTGACAGGCTCTGTGTGCCCAAGTTACTTTAAGGAGCACACATGTCTCATCTGAACAATCTCAAATCCGTAATGATCTCTCTCGCCGCCGAACATAAGCTGCCTGAAATCTACCAGGATGACATCACTACCGATGTGGAGTCTCTGGATCGATTCGATGGTTTACGTCTGGTCTGGCTGTTGCGGTCTTGCGGCAGCGTATTGGTGCCAGCGGAAGTTGGCGTTAATCCGATCTATATCACCCATTGGTTGTGGTCTAACCACGGTCAACAGGTGGTTCCATTCTCTGTGGATACCCGCACGGGGTTGATTGAAAAAATCGACTTCGAGCAAGCTGAAAAGCTGATCATGCAGATGCCTTGCAACCTCTCTTCATTGCAGAACAAGGAATACTTGGTTGACCAGGTAAACCGAGTATTGCAACGAGGTTGTGAAATGCGTATCTGGGGTATCTTCGAGTCTCCAAGCTCGGTGGAATCCGTTGGTGGTTGGAAAGAGTGGCAGAGCTATTTCAGCTCTACTGGGAATCGACTGATGGCCGATTTCGTTGGTAAAGCCATTCGATTCACCAACCCTCGATAAATCGCCGTTCAACCATTAACCCTAATTAACCCTATGGGGCTCCGATAGCCCTGAGGGGACGGGGCTCCGCAATCGCAATAAGGAGTCCCTATGAAAAACCTATCAGCTTTGGAAGCAGTTCTTGACTACGACAAACCTTCTCGACGTTTTCTTGATGAGCTCAACGAAAACCAGATGAAGGATTTGTCCGGGGAAATCTTCGCCAAGCTCTACTGGAGCAAGCGTAATCCCCAGTGGTACGAGAAAGACACCAATCGGCTGTTTGCACGACTTCGTTGGGTTCAGCGCATCATCAAGAAGCGCTTGAAAACCGGCAAGGTTAAACCTGAACTGACAGAAAATGGTTCAGTGATGGAGCGCTTCAACTTCCCTTATGGTGACACTCTCGATTTCTTCCATCGGTACTTGCGACATCCCAAATGGGAGGTTGTGTATCAAGAATCGGGGTGCAGTGCCTTTTGGAAAAATGAAGCAACGCTTGAGCTATGCACCTACTGCGAAGGTGATGTGGTCATGATGAAGGCTCCTGATGAAGCAACCTTCTTTCGTGATTGCAATCGCCTTAGCTGGTGGTATGCAGATAACGCTTGATCTTAATCCCTAACCAGGGGCGAACCGGCCCCTGATGGGAGCATGGTGCGCCCCATCTATGATGGAGGACGCCATGTTCAAATCATCAGTATGCTCCTACGAAAACAGGGGGCCTTACGGAAACAACAAGTACCGAGGCAACTGCTCGGGCTTTATCGTTAAAGACTTCATTGAGTCTTACATGAGAAAGCCGAACGGGCTGGTGGCAGACCCAAGTGTTGGGGGTGGCTCTAGCATCGACGTTGCCAATGAACTTGGTGTCCGTTTCAAAGGGACAGACTTGCATCAGGGGTTCAACCTGTTGCGGGATGACTTCCTTTCGTTCCTCGGAGAGCCTGCACACCTGATCTGGTGGCACCCTCCTTACTGGGACATGATCCAGTATTCAGGTAAGCAGTGGGGCGAGCCCAACAAATGGGATATGAGCCGCATGAATTTGCCTGAGTTCGTTGAAGCCCTTGAGCTGGCCGTTATGAATATTCATGACGCCTGTGAGCGAGGAGGGCATTACGGAATCCTCATGGGAAACCTGAGGCGCGATGGGGATTATTTCAACCTGTCCAGCCTTGTGGAACGTATCGCACCTGGGAAGCTGGTGGATGAGATCATCAAAACACAGCACAACTGTGTGAGTGACCGAACTCAGTATTCCGGGAAGCTGGTGCGTATCGCCCATGAAAAGCTGTTGGTGTTTCGTCGTAACGACGTTGCCTCATCGCTCTGTCTTCTTGCTGCCGTACACCGTCGAGCAACCAATATGGTTTCGACTACGTGGAAAGCTGCAATACGCCGAACCCTACAGGGGAAAACGTTGAAGCTGGAGCAGATTTACAAAGAGATTGAACCCTACGCAAAGCATCGAGAGAACAACCACTGGCAAGCAAAGGTCAGGCAAGTTCTTCAAGATGCCAGGTTCTTTATTCGCATCGAGGTAGGTGTCTATGCACTTGCTGAGTAGCCCAACCGGGGCGTGACATCCCGGAGGGGATTGGTCGCGCTCATCAACAACAAAGGAGCGTGACCATGAACGTACAACTTCAAGCCAGCAACAATGTGCTGTTGGCGCAAATCGAAAGCAAAGGCCTCACTGTTGAAACGCATTGTCGCAGTGGCTTTTGTGGCATGTGCCGGGTTCGTCTACTCGAAGGTCAAGTGGCTTATGACGAGACGCCCATCGCATTTGTCAAAGAAGGGGAAGTGTTGGTTTGCTGCGCTAAAGCAAAAACCGATGTGACCTTGGAAATTTAACCCATCCGGAGGAGCCTTTCCTGCGGGTGGGGCTCCTCTATCCATTACGAGGAGAAACACTATGTCTATCAATACCAAAGTTGAACAAATCGCATACGGTCATGCTACCGCTCTAGTGCTCAGTGAACTGGGCCAACAAGAGAATTGGTGCAAGGCTTATGAGTATTTGTCTGAGTGTGTAGAACGGGGAGACGAACCTGAGGATCTGGTCGTTTGGCAACCGTTTGAGCACTGGGAATGGAAAGACATTCTGGAGCAGATCGAGAGCGAAGCCGAGTCTCTGCTTTCGACTATTAAGTCGGTTTTAGGCTTGGCCCACAAAGGCATCATTCAGTCAGCAATTGACTGCTCTCTGGATTCGGACATGACCCAGCTTGACCTGATTGGAATGGTCGAGCTCGGAAGTGAAATCGAAGATGGGGAGTGTGCTGGAGGTGGCTATGCAGCTTAACCGATACACGGCCAGGGAGTCTGACAAAAGTCGGATACTTCGGACCATAGGCTGGTGCAAGCGCAACCACCTTACACTTGCCGGTCTTCCATACGAGGACAATCTTGCAGGAAGTGATGGGATCAGCATAGAGATCATCACTCCTCCTGGTATGTCGCGGGAAATGTTGGAGCAAGCCGTCAGAGAGGGGTATTCAGAGCGAGATGTCGTAAGGCATCGCATTCTGGAGTGCCCTGTCGGTTGGTTCATGGAAGCTGATGGCAAGGCATTTGATCATGAAGTGTTCCACGATTACGTGGTGGCTCATGGTTATGGCGAACCTTCCAGCGAAGCCTATGAGCTGGCGGAGCGGTGGTTCTGGCAGGGCAACGATTATGCGTTGATAGCTGCGGAAATAGTTGCTCGTGATCTTTGTGTTCGTGATGACGAAGATGAGGACTGATCCTATGGATGCTGTAGCGCATATAGCAGCAGATAACCTTGTACCGGCATGTGGAGGTGCAGAGAAGCCGTTTACCGTTAGTGGTAGACAGTGGCTTTACTGCTATCACCCAGCCAGTGGGAGGCACTGCTACTTAGACCTCGATAATGACCGTCCAGTCTGGCATCGAGGATTTCATCCTGCTTTTCATCCTGAGCTTGAGTTCGCTGATGAAGCTGAGTTGCTTCGACCAGTTGAGCGAAAGCCTGACCATGAAGAGCTGGAGGATTTTTACTTTTAACCCACGGGGCCGCTCTTCCTGATGGGAGACGGTCCTCCATTCTCAAAGGAGAAGACCATGAAAGATCACAGTCAAACGATTGTGTTCCCTGGGAACAATGTTGAATCACTTGCTGAGGCTAACGCCATGTTGAGCGCTGTGTCGGAAGATGCACGTAAAGCCAGCAATACGGAAGACAAACGTGACCTTGAATCGCTTCAAGGCTGGCTGGAAGAGAACATCAATTCTCAACTGGCAGGCGTGAAGTAACTATGACTGTAACCCCACTGGGGGCTTCATGCCCCTGTGGGGGCATGGTGCCCGTAAAAGGAGTCACCATGAATGCAGTGAAGATGATCCAGAAGGAAAACCAGCTTGAGCTGCCGCTTTTCTTCCTGGATGAAGAGCCGAAGACCGCAGAAGTCATTCCATTTGAGCCAAAGCCTGAATGGACTGATGATGAGGTAAGGCAGTTACGTGATGGGCTTTTATGGCATAGCCTTAGAGTCCTTGCTGATGGTCGAGCTGGAAGTGAAATCAAGCAGGAAACGATGGCTTGGGTGATGTCCGATGAGGTACATCCATTCTCATTTGTGGTCTGCTGCGATGAAGCAGGTTACGATCCATCTGGAGTAAGGGAAGGCGTGAAGTCTATCCTAAACCGCTTAGCGCGGGTTAAAGCGGGGGGTTAACCCCCTGCTTTCCCAGTGGCATCGACTTTCACATGTGAAAGTTTGTGCCCCTCGGAAAGCAAGATTTTGCTCTCTGTCGAGAGTGAATAGTGAGGTAGCTGGCCTCCCCAAACAAACAGCATTCTACATAACCCTTGGGGGATCACTGCCCCTCGGGCTGGTGGTTCCCTGACAAACATGGAGCCACAACTATGACTACTCTTGCCAGCTTTGCGAATCCGATTTCTGTTATTCAACGCTCACCAACCAGTGGGGTGTTTGGCACAAATCAGTTCGTAGGAGACAAAGAGGGATTTGTACAAAAGGTGCTCGGAAAGTGGTACTGCAATCCAGGGAATACCATTCCCGTTGAGAGCATGTCCCACCTTGAGCAGGCGGAGAAACTGTATGACTTCTATGTCAAGTATCTCCAAGTGAAAGAAAAGATCTCTGTGAACCTTGGCCGGGTGCTGCATAAGCTGTACAGCACTGGTTCTATCAAGGAAGCAGAGATCGTGCTTGAAGCAATAAAGGCTCAGGCTGGCGTAACAGCTTGAGCAATCTACTAACCCTAAACCGGGTGCATCCGCCCGGTTCGGGACGTGGTGCGCCCCCAAACTATTTGGAGTGCATCATGGAAAAACATAACCTCAAATCCGGATTCAGCATCTATTTCGCTGACGTCCATTTCGAGAAACAAGTCTACGCATTCGGCTCAGGACTTGGCTTCACCTCTGTGATTTACGCCTACTCGCTGGGCCGAGATCCGGAAGAAGCTGAGAAGCTGGCGCTTGAAAAGTACGACTCTGACGAAACGAAGGTGAAGAAGGTGCATGTCAATCTGGCTCGCAGCCAGGACATCAACCGCTACACCTTCCCTGAACAAATGGCTGGCTTTGCTAATGCCATTCAGTCTCACGGCATCGCTGTGAACTGAGAACCACTTTAAACCCATCGGGGCCATTACTTCCCGATTGGGACGGTAGTGGCCTCTCAACCGAAAGGAGAGAGCTCATGGCTACTATCGTAAACACCAAGTTAGGAGAACATCGAGGCAAGAAGCGCGTCTGGCTGGAAGGCCAAAAGCTACTGCGTGAAGGTTACTATCCTGGCATGAAGTATGATCTGGAGCTGAAAGATTCCCAGGTTGTGCTTCGCGTCAAAGAGGAGGGTAAGTTCACCATCAGTAAGCGTGAGCGCAATGGCCGGGTGTCTCCAATCATCGATCTGACCGTGCAGGAGCTTGCTACCGTTTTTGACGGTGTAGAGATGCTCCGCGTGTTCATCCGTAACGGCGCAATTGTGATCTCTGCTCACCATCAACAAGAGCGAGTGATCGAGCGCGTCAACCGGCTTATCAGTAAGCTGGAGAATGGAGAATCGCTTTCGGTATGCAGCCTCTTTCATGGGGGTGGTGTGCTTGATAAAGCGATTCACGCCGGTTTTCACAAGGCGGGAATTGCCAGTGCCATATCTGTGGCCGTGGAGATGGAAGGGAAATATCTCGATTCGTCTTTGGCAAATAACCCGGAGCTTTGGAACGAAGATTCTATTGTTATCGAATCGCCAATCCAGGCTGTGAATCTCAGCAAACGCCCACCACAGGTGGATGTTTTGATGGGGGGCATACCGTGTACCGGCGCGTCAAAGTCAGGTCGCAGTAAGAACAAGTTGGAGTTTGCCGAATCGCATGAGGCGGCAGGTGCCATGTTCTTCAACTTCCTGCAATTCGTAGAAGCGCTAAACCCAGCCGTTGTGCTGATTGAGAACGTGCCTGAGTACCAGAACACCGCTTCGATGGAAGTGATTCGTTCGGTGCTCTCTTCGTTGGGTTACTCCCTACAAGAGCGCATTCTCGACGGCAATGAGTTTGGGGTTATTGAGCGCCGCAAGCGTCTTTGTGTTGTTGCGCTTTCCCACGGGATCGACGGGTTTGAACTTGAGAAGGTTCAGCCTGTTCGCACCAAGGAAAGTCGCATACAGGACATCCTGGAGCCAGTTCCGCTCGATTCTGAACGTTGGAAGTCATTTGACTATCTGGCTGAGAAGGAGTTGAGAGACAAAGCTGCTGGCAAGGGGTTCTCTCGCCAGCTTCTGACTGGCGACGATGAGTTTTGCGGCACCATAGGTAAGGACTATGCAAAATGCAGAAGTACCGAACCTTTCATTGTTCATCCAGAACAGCCGGAGTTGTCTCGCATCTTTACACCGACAGAACATTGTCGAGTGAAAGGGATACCAGAGGAACTCATCCAAGGTCTGTCGGACACTATTGCCCACCAGATTCTCGGGCAATCGGTAGTCTTTCCCGCGTTCGAGGCTTTAGCCCTCGCATTAGGGAACAGCCTGTGGAGCTGGGTTGGAATGATGCCAATCATGGTCGAAGTCGTGGATGAATCACAGCCGGTGATCGGTGGTGAAGACTTCCATTGGGCAACGGCATTGGTTGACGCAAAGGGCACTCTCAAGCTGTCACCGGCAGCGAAAAAACAGGGGATGCCCTTCAACATTATGGATGGTCAATTGGCTGTCTATTCACCTAACGGAACTAAAAAGAGCTGCGGCCATGAGCCTTGCGAATATCTCCCGGTAATGATGTCCGGAGACGCAATCATGGTCACTTCATCTTTGGTTCATTAGTAACTCACCGGGGCAATGCCGAAAGGCCTTTGCTCCGGCCTATCCGAAAGGAGAGTAATCATGAAAATCGAAACTGTTGTGCCTTTACCTCCCGAGGATTCAGGCCTTCAACACTGCATTGCCAGGTTCCATAACCGCAACATGGATTCCAAGCGAAAAGACAAGACCCGTTTTTTCAGGAGGGAGCCGGTTATGATCGTAAACCCAGAGACCAAAGCAAAGGTTCTCCGGTATGCGATGGGCAACCCTGGGAATTTATCCATCACAAAGCTGGCGGTCGCGCTGGATTACGATGCGGTAGATGCTCTGGGTGTTCGTTTTAAAGACACTGTAAATCTTGAGGTTCGCAGAGCCAGGCGCTGGGAAGTCTGGCAGTGGTTCTGGAACCATCCGGATCAAAGTGTCCAACTGTCAATCAAATTGGGCGTGGTTGGCGCTGTGTTGGGAGTCATGGGCTTCCTGACTGGCGTAGCTCCGTACCTCTTGGGATAAACCAATAAAGCCGTTAACGGGCAATGTAAGTCCGGAGACGGCTTGCATTGCTCTCTCGAAAGTGGAGAGTCAAATGAACACATTAGAACAACTTGTAAATCAGAGAGTGCTTGAGGAAGGTCTGAAAAAGGCGAAGCCATTGGCCGCGCAAATGGGGCTTGAATCTGTACCTGATGAGATGCTTGAAATGATCTGCCCAAACTTGAACTACTCTGGGCAGTTTACGCCAGCTCTGTACGCGAGATTTCAAAGCGTAAAGCGATTACTGAAAGAGTTGTCGGAACAAACCTCACCTAAGCACGGGCATATTGTGAAGTTTACCAACCAATATGGGAGCTACGATGAGTCAGCTTTGCTGTTCAAAGAAGGCGACGTCAGAAACCAGAACTTGGTTGCTTGTGTGGGCGGGAAGACGATAAATCTCGGAGAGCTAGAGCTTCGAGATTATGGGCTCAATATGCACATCGGTTGCGGTGGACCATTTGAGCCGATCTCAGAAGCGCAGATTCAGTCCTTGTCTGAGTTTGACTTCTATGAGACGACCTACAGATTCTGGGGCCAGAATCCATGTGGAAACGGGATGATAGACATCACCGTCCCTATGAAACGTTGGTTCTTGACTGTGTAGCTTCAACCTGAGTGCGCCGAGAAATCGGCGTACCGGCCCCTTAAAAAGGGTAATCAGCGCAGGGGGAAACCCCGCGCTTTCCCAAGCATCTCGGTTTCCCAGGGTGCTTCGGAAAGTGCCTTAGGCGCTCAAGTGCGGTAGCTGGCTGCCAAAAACAAACAGCAAATTATCAACCCTGACGGGAGCACCTCCTGTTAGGGGGGCTCCGTCATAAACTGAACGGAGATATAGCATGTCTAAAAACGTCAACGATGTTTTTTCAAACCGAACTTCTTTGGAATGTACTGTGAATGCAGCGCTGGATCGTCGTATCGGTCTGCGTGTCGGGTTCCCTCATTACAGAGAAGGAGCAAACGGTGTGGTTTGTGAGATCGAAGCAGAGTACCCATTGCTCAACACTCATTCGAGTGTTGCATGGCCCCTGCTCGATGAACTCAACAGTTACACCATCCAAAAAAACCAATCGCTCATTGATCACATTGATAATGCGGTCGCTGAACTGTTGAAACACAAGGCTCGTCTACAGCTTGATATTCAAAAGCTGCAAGACGGTGACATTGATCTGGTGAAACAGGCCAAGCAGCAATACGAAGACAACCAGATGTCGAGTAGCAGCTAGTTCAGGTCTGATAGCCAGGATTCAATTTTAACCCTACCGGGGTGCTTTCCCGGAAGGGATGGGCACCCTGCTAATCCAGGAGGCCCTATGCAACAAACATTAAACTTTGATCTATCAGAACAACCCATCCCAGTGCTTTTGCGTGGGGATAAGTGGGATTCTGTTTGGTCAGAACTGACTGATAACGAGGATTTGAACTTCGTTGATGCCAGTAGAGGAACCAGTCTGTCATCGTTGATCACGTCATCGGTTGAGTCCATTCACACGGCCTTAATTGATGGGTGGACCATGATGATCGGCTATTCCAGTGGTAAAGATTCTGAAACGGTCTTGCACCTGTTCCTGATGGCCCTGATCCGGGCTGTAAGGAGTGGGGCGACCATCAGCCAGCACCACTTCATCTTGCACACTGACACACTGATCGAAAGCCCAGAGGTAAGGTGGCTGGCGGATCAGAAACTGGCCGAGCTGGAGCGTTTCATTGCGAAGGAAAACCTTCCTCTGACCATCGTTCTAGCAAAGCCTGGGATCTCGCAGAGTTGGACGGGCCGAATCCTTACTGGGAGGGGGTTGCCTACGTTTTCCAACTCCACGGCCCGCCAGTGTAGCCAGGATTTAAAAATCACCTCTGCCAAAAGAGCGAAGGCAGCTTATATGCGAGAGCTTCCCAAAGAGGTTCGACAGAAAGTCTGCCTTTTGCTGGGCAGTCGTGATGCTGAAAGCACTATTCGTGCGGCCAACATTGCAAAACAGCGAGGAAGCTCAGATCGCGTCATTAAGACGAAAGATGGGGGTGAGCTGTATGTGGTGAAAAACTGGTTGGCGAGTGATGTCTGGGAGTTCTTACTATCCGCTGGCATGGGCTCAGCATATCCTCTGCCAAGTTACTTGGAGAGCAATGTCACTACGGCAGAGCTTTACAAGGCGGCAACAGGGGAGTGCGTGTGGTCGGCAACAGAGAAGAAGGCCAGTGACGCCTGTGGCGCTCGCTTCGGTTGCTGGGCTTGCCAGGCTGTTGGGTTGGATAAGTCAATGGAGACGTTGCTTGCCACGGACCCTGAAAGGCATGGCTATATGTCGGGGCTGAACCGCATCCAGCGCTACTTGGCAAAACGCCGGTACGCATGGGAAGACCGCCATCCCGTAGGTCGAACGATTTACGAGGGCGGATACATCAAAATACAGCCGGACGTTTACAGTCCTGTTTTCCTAGAACGATTGCTTCATGTCTGTTGCAGCATGGACTACATGGAGCAAAAGAGAGCTGATGAGCTGGCATACAAGCTGGCTACTGGTCAAGCAGAGGATAACGACTGGAACCGTCGAATGGCAGAGCCACAATTCCGGATCATATCGGAAGAGGCTTTAGTCCATATCGACTTCATGTGGGCCTTCCATCATTTCAATGATAAGCCTTTCCATGCCCTGGAGATTTACCACAGGGTTTGGTCGATGGGTGATCTGGACTTGCTGGAAGACGAGCCGCAGTGTGAAACCGTTCCTCAGTCACCAATTCCGAAGCCATTGTGGTTGAAGGTTGGTCGCTGGGGCGATGGTTCGCTTTCTGATGGCTTGGCCGATCCGTTAGCGGAAATGGCTTACTTTGACGGCGGGGATGACCCGTTGGCAGCGCAAGTGATCAATACCGCAGACGGAAAGAGAAGGGTGGTTTGCTTCGCAGAAGATGATGAAGTGAAAGTCGATCCCGACTCCGCTGCGTTCATCATCTGGAACGAATACCCGCGACTAAGGGAGTCTGTACTAAAGGGACATTATACGCCCGGTAGTGCAGCGCAGTTCTACCTTCGGTTCGGAGCAATCCAGCTTGCGAAAGGAAAAGGCGCTTTGTATCACCGTATGATGCAAAGAGGTCAAACCTACCACCAGATGGGCCTTACAGGGCTACAGACGATGGAAGGAATCCAACAGCGCAAGGATGTCAAAGTGCTTAGCGATGCTAAGTACAAAGATCTGGTGAAGCGAAAAATCAAGGGAAGACTGGCAACGGTACGCTGGTGGGTCAACTTGCACTTAACGTTCAAGTACCATCTGCACCACCGTACTCCGACGGGGTTGTTCATCGAGAAGCAACTTGACCAGGAAGCAATGGAAGAACAGAAACGGCATCAGGAGCGATGGTTTAACTACGTGACTGACGCGATGCTTTGTTACTCCAGCGCATTCTGTATGAGCGTCATGGAAGGGCGAGAGGGGAGCGGAAACGCCAACATTCGTCGTTACATGGCCGCGACCAGAAGGAAGGCTTATACGGCCCTCTGCGAGCTCTTGGACAATACTGACGCCCAGTGGATGAATGATGTGGTCCAGAGTGCCGTAGGGCAGTATGAGGCGATACAGGCAGCCCTAACCGAAGGTTCCGCGCTTGCTATCTATCTCGACTGGATCAACCTACTGTCAAAACGCCATCCAGCCTCTTTGGAGCGACATGTCAGAACGATGATCAAGGCGGTTCAACGCTTACATCGCCGCGACGACACAGAGTTGCAAAGAGGACAGCAAGGCTTGTCCTTGGCCGCATAAAAAGCCCTCCTTCGGGAGGGCTTTTTCTTTTGCACCCCAAAAGGGCAATTACAGCGTTTTACCCTTTTAGGTGGCTGTCATACTCTTTGTTCATTGTCAGCGCTTGCTGGCTATAACGGTAGCTGGCCCAAAACAGCAATAACCTAACCCCTCGGGAGGAAACCCCTCCTGGGTTCTCTCCCACAAACAAAGGAGAGAAGCATGAGCCTAGACAAGTTAAGTCGGCTGGTGGACCAACAACGAAAGATCCAGGATGAAATCGACAATGAAATCATTCTGGCCGTCAAAGAGGTGTTGGCTACAAACTCAGTCGGTTTAGCCCGTGAGCTTGTTGGGGGTGTCCCGCAAGATCATCCATTCCATCCGTTTTTACTCGCTATAGCTAAGCAGCTTGACCCGAGATAACTAAGTAACCCAACCGGGTACACCAAGGCCCGGTCGGCTTTGGTGTACCTCCAACCAATTTTGGAGGCACTATGTCTAATTCAAATTTCGGCTTTCTAGCTCTGGCCTTGCGCCAACGCCTGATCAAACGCTGGTCACTGATGCACTCTGTTCAACCGGAGTCTGTGTTGGAACACAGCGCTGTTGTTACCCTGCTTTCCTACCTGGCTGGCAATATTGCCATTCAGCAAGGGAAGTCGGTGGATCTGGCAGTCATGCTTGCTCATGCTTCGTTGCATGATGCAGCCGAGGTTCTCTGTTCGGATGTTGTAACACCGGTCAAGAAAGCAAACGCTGTTTTGCAGCGTGAGTTTGAACGACTGGAAAAGGCCGCAGAGGACAAACTCATCCAGACTCTTCCCGAAGAACTCCAGGATGCAGTCGCCATAGCCTTCGCTCCCGGTGGCTATGAACAATCACTGGTTAAGGCCTGTGATACCTACTCCGCTTACATCAAGTGCAAACTTGAGGTGGCCGCAGGTAATGGCCTTGAGTTCCAGGATGCTCTCAGCAAAATGGAACGTGTTGTTGCTCAGGTGAAATCGGACTTCCCGGAAATCGACGCTCTGGACAAATGGTTTGGTAACGGACTCGGCCATTCAGTAGATAAACTGCTGGCAGGGGGTAACGATGACTAATCCAATCCCTGGCGACATCAAGATTAAGGACTTTGGCCGCGACCGGAAATTCCGTTCGGTTGATGAGCTTCAAAGCACTTTGTCAGAACAGTACAAAGGTCAGCATGTCAGCATCGTTTACCCTGCAAAGCCCAGCGGTTTACTCCGCACGGTTTTTGTCAGTGTCGATGATGCTGGTGGCGTGAATCGAACCTATGGGGACCAGTCTCCTGTCGATTTTTCTGCCATCAAAGATGACCTGTATGTACCAAGTGACCTGTAGGAGAGCACTAGCTATGGTGGTGATCATCGTAAACACAGGACACTATGAGTTTATCGGCCTTGGTGAGACCCACGGACAAGCCACAGAAGGGCTTTTGAAACGCTGGGACGAACACTGCGAACGTAATCCGGATGCTGAGTCTGGTTACATGCAGGAGCTGATAGAAGAAGGAAGCGCACAAGTTGTCGAGATGGAGCCCGGCTCCGCCGTAATTTACGGACTTGACGGCTAAGCCTTCTCAACTAACCCACTCGGGCGCATCATCCCGAGAGGGTGTGGTGCGTCCTAACCAAAAGGAATGCACTATGTCTAACTTTGAACAAGCTCTGGAGCGTACTGACGGTAAAACACTGATTCTCAGCAATGGGAGTAAGTGGGCAGGCCAAGACCCGGACAGTATTCAGACTTTACTGGATGTCCTGGGTGACAACGTTCTTGACCCGATGTTTGAGCAGTATCACTGTTATCGCCCATACCCGTTTGAACCAATGGTGAGGACGGGGCGAAATGGCGAAATGTTCCAGCCTTGGCTTGGGGCAGCCTGCTTCTTTGGGAACTTCCTGACTGTCTCTCATGTTTTCAACATCATCACGAAAGATGACGGTGTTGTTGAGGCCTTAACAGAGGCGATCCGGAAGAATATGGCGACTGAACAGTACCAGCAGAATGCCTATGAGCGTTATGCCGGTTGGTTCTACGCTGAAACCAGCGAAGGGTTAAGGCTAGTCTCTCCAAGTGAGGCTGCCGACATCCGAGCTGGCGCAGTTTCAAAGCTGCGTTACCCAAGAAACTTCGAGGTTATGAAAACTGCGGTTCTCAAAGGTCCTCGATTTGATACTGAATTAAGCCGCAAGGCTTCTTAACCCAAACATTAACCCCACGGGGGACATCGGTCCCTGAGGGGATGGTGTCTCCCTCTGAAATTAAGGAGATACCAATGATTAAACAGCATTTTCAAAACGAACTGGTTAAGTGTGGATACCCGGATGATCTGACGATTGAGTACAGTCTCGGATACTGCCAGGGGGATGGCGTAGCCTTCTACGGGGATTTGAGCGTTGATGACGTCAAAGCTCTCATGAATCGCCTATTCAGCACTGAGCCCGGCCAAGTGGATGCTGTCAGCCGCGTGAAGAACCTGATGGCACAGAAAGACATTGAGAATATGCTTTCTGTCCTCCGCGAATATGGTTCCTGTGACCTGTCCATTACTCGGAATAGTCACGGGCATCACTACAGCCATTGGAACTGCATGAACATCGACGACAACGTGGACTTCACAGGGATCTTCCCTGATGATGATTCCATGATTGGCACCGGCATTGAAGGGATTAACCAGGATATGGTCGAGCGCTGGCAAGACCTCTGGGAACGCTTTGTGCTGGAGCTGGCGGATGATGTAAAAAGTCTTTCCAAGAAGCTCGAAGCGGACGGGTACTCGCTGATCGAGGCCTCTCCATGCGAAGATGAAGTGGTTTGGGAACGGGCCACTGAAAACTACCTGGTGCGTGTTACTGAACTCCCTGAGCGGGATTTCGATATGGGCCACTGGGATGACGAAGTAAGAGACCAAACAATTTGTTCTATCCTGGAAGGGAAAGAGCGAGTGCTTGGCCTACGTGTTGAGGTACTCTCTCGTGAAAACGAGATTGTCCTGGGTGAAGAGAGTCTGCACGGCTTGACCGTTGCCAGTGATGACAAGAGCTACGCTGGCTACAGACGAGAACTTCTCCGGGGAGCTATCCAGCAAACCAGGGACTTTTTCTCTCGCCACCTCAAAGCGGCATAACAAGGCAGGGGGAAACCCCTGCTTTACTTCCCAAGTCTTCTTACTCATGGTGAATACCATCAGTAAGCAGATTTTGTTCTCTTCGGAGAGCGAAAAGTGCGATAGCTGGTCGCCAAAAACAAACAGCAAATTAACGTTAATTTATTAATCCCTGCGGGAGTCTATCTCCTGCTGGAGATACCTCCCGTTATTTCTGGAGGTATCCATGAACAAATTCCAAGACTTTAAGTTGGTTTATCGTCAAGGTGGTCGTCGCTTAGAGCGTGTCTTTACGGACACTCTTTACGCGAATGTGAAGCGTGTCGCTGACTCGTTTCCTCCGACCGTTCTTTGGCGCATTCAGCCAGCGTAAAACTCGGAACCTTAAAGCTCGGCTTTGGCCGTGACCTTTCAATAACCCATGCGGGTACACTTCCCCGCACGGGGTAGGTGTACCCATTAACTTTGGAGTACACCTTATGAACCAAGTAGCTAAATTGGACCTCGCCCAAATCCGTCAACAAGCCATCAATGATGGTCTGCTGGTGGACCAATCTTCCATCGGTAAACAAGCTGGTTTCCTGACCAATGTGGCAGTGACCCCGGCAATTGTCGATGGAGTATTTGGTGCAGATGGTAAGCACTCGGTAGAAGACTTCCTTTTCATGTTTTTGCAGCTTTGTGTTGCTCAAACAAAGGTCGCTTTTACCGACAACAAGAATTGGGGAAAGATTCGTCTTTATTACCCCATGCCCACTGTAGATGGCTTTTTCAAACCCACTGAGGTTGTGATTAAGTCAGATCCTGTAACCGCAGATGTCACAATCATGATGGCCTCGGAAGAGGGCGCTCATTTGTGCTTGTGATATTCACAAAATTCGCCTCCGTTTCGGGGGCGACCTTTTTAAACCCCTCGCCGGGGAGAACTCCCCGGCTGGGGAGCCTCCTTGGCACATTCTCCCGGTGTCGGGGTTTCCTTAAAACCCTGGCGACGGGGGTTTAAGGAAGCCTCGATGCTGGGGTTCACGCTAAGGAGAAAACCTATGTCTTACTACAAAGCTGACACCGTTCGTGAAGCTGCAAACGGAAACTGGCTATTCATCCTGGCGGCCCTAGCGCCCCATCTTGAACCAGCTCTCCGTAAACCTGGTCGTCATGTTTCTTGTCCTATCCACGGCGGGAAAGATGGCTTCCGACTGTTCAAGGATGCCCACCTGACTGGTGGCGGCGTATGCAATACATGCGGTGCCAATCATGATGGTTTTGAGCTGCTGATGTGGCTCAATAACTGGGACTTTAAACAGTGCCTGAGCGAGGTTGGTGATTATCTGGGCGTTGAGAAAGAGCAACCCCAGTATCAACAAGCCGCTGCACCGACACGAGCTCCTGTCCAGGCCAAAGCGCCTGTTCAGCAAGAGCCTATGAAGGTGAATAACAAGGTTCTCGATTCCAAGAATCGTAAAAAATCCATTGCCGGTACTCTGATTGCCCACGGTAAAGCTCCTTATGAGCATAACGAAGACAACGAGCTCAGCTACTTTGCCTTCATCCGTGACAAGAGCGGTTTGGAACGCACCATCTGGGGCGTGGATCTTGAAAGAGCCATTGGTGAAAGTGAAGCCAAGTATGGGGATGAGATCGTCATGACAAACCTCGGGCGCGAGCCTGTAACTGTCGTCGTTGAAGTTAAGGACGAGCAGGGGAATGTTGTGAGAGAACAACCTATGCAAACGCATCGCAACACCTGGCTGGTGGAACGTCGCGGCGCTACGGTAACGCAGTTCCGCGCTCGCTCGAACGGTGGTGTTGAGCCGGTGAGTCACCATGTTGAGTCGGCCCCTGTGGTCAACCGCAAGGTAGAAACTCCGGCACCGCAAGTACAACCTGCGGCCACACAACCGGAAGAGCAAAGCAGCGAAAATAAGCCGAAAGTTGTTCCGATGTTTCGTGAACAACCTAAGCCTTGGTTGCTTGAGCTCCAAGAAGAAATGGAGAAGAGAATGGAGCGCGAACGCGCTTACAGTGCTCGTCTCCGTGAGAAAATCGAGAAGGTATGGAACGAGTGTTTGCCGTTCTCCAGTCATGTGACTGAGCCAATGCGTCTGTACTTCAAAAACCGCGAGCTGCTGTTCAAAGTTGATGAAGTAGAAAAAACAGACTGTCTGCGGTTCAATCCGGCTATGGCCTACTACGACGAAGATGGCAATGAAGTTGGGAAATTCCCGGCTATCGTCTGCGCTATCCGAGATGTGGAAGGCAACCTGGTAACGCTCCACCGCACCTATCTCACCCAAAACGGTAAAAAAGCCAAGGTCGGCAACGCCAAAAAGATGATGCCCATTCCTGACGGTTTGGATGTCAATGGCGCGGCCATCCGCCTCGGTGAACCGACTGAGGGTATCCTGGGTGTTGCAGAAGGGCTGGAAACAGCTCTGTCAGCTTATCGAGTCACTCAAATCCCGGTTTGGTCAACGGTCAATGCCACCCTAATGGAGTCCTTCGAGGTTCCAGAAGGTGTTCACACCGTACTGATCTGGGCTGACAAAGATAAGTCTGTGACTGGGGAGAAGTCAGCGAACGTGCTGAAAGCCAAGCTGGAGAAGCGCGGCATTCGTGTGTACGTCCTGCTGCCTAAGCTCCCGATCCCGCCCAGAGCGAAAGGGATTGACTGGAACGATGTCCTGATGAGTCAGGGAAGCCTCGGTTTCCCGAATGCTCGCTACCTGCGCGATTTCATTGCGAGAAGGAGAGCTGAGTATGGCCGTCATTGATGTCTCGAAGGTTGATACAACGCCTGGTAACGACGCGGTGTGCCCCTTCTCTCCCCCTGAGGGGTGGGAGGGGGACTCTGCGGCCTACGTTGAGCTTATGCGGTCTCGGTATCGTCATCTGATGCACGGCCAGAGAATGATGGTGACAGCCTCCTTCGCAAGAAGGGAGCCTATCCAAGTTACTGGCCCGTTTGCTGATGAAGCGACGAAGATCATTAACTCAATGAAGATGAACAAGGCGAAGCCAACAGCTTTGTCTGCCTAAAACTTTAACCCTGAGGGGGTGTTCATGCCCTCTCAGGCATGATTCGCCTCCTCTTCAACTATGGAGGTAATCATGAAAAAGTTTTTGCGTATTAAGACGTGGTTTGTGCGTCTTTTCTCTCCTGACAAGAAGACTCTGGGAGCTATCGGTGAAGACCTGCGTAAGGTCGCCGTAACAGCCATCGGTGTCGGTATTGTAGGGGTCGTCTCAGAAAACGGAATCTATGGTCACTCCCGTTTTTGCAACACCGATTTTGACGACAAGTTGGCTTGCT